>NZ_JAGMUF010000134.1:0-247 GCF_019049125.1 Streptomyces sp. AC602_WCS936
CACGCTGCCGTACGCGGTCGAGCGCCTCACCCCGTATCTGCCGCTGATCGGCACGGCCGCCGCGGAGAGCGTCTTCCTCACCACCGGGACGCTGCGCGGCATTCCCTGACACGGCACCACGCGCAGGCCCCGGACGGTGCGTCCGGGGCCTGCGCGTGGTGCCGTGGCTACGGCCGCTCCAGCTCCAGCAGCGCCGCGAGCCACAGGTCGGGGAGTTCGTCCGCGGTCGCCAGGGCCTCATCGTGGA
>NZ_JAGMUF010000135.1:0-226 GCF_019049125.1 Streptomyces sp. AC602_WCS936
CCGTGTCCTTCGCGGCCGCGGTCCTGGCCGCCGTGTTCCTGCTGCGGCGTCCCACCCGCACCTGACGGCCGGCCGTTCACACCGCACGGGCGGGGCCGCCGGAACGCCACCACGGCGTTCCGGCGGCCCCGCCCGTTTCGGTCCGGCCCGTTCAGTCCTGCCCGACGAGCTCGCCGTGCAGGCGGGCGAGTATGCGGCGCCGGGTGGGACCTATGGACCCCCGGGC
>NZ_JAGMUF010000021.1:0-250900 GCF_019049125.1 Streptomyces sp. AC602_WCS936
GATGGTGTTTGTCCGGGGTGTAGTGGTGGGGGGCGGGCTGTTCGACGGTGTGGCCAGGTGGGGTGGACGTGGTGGCGCGCGGGTCGCGGCCCGTGGGAGTTTCGCCCCCGCCGCCCCTTCCCTTCCCGTCCCTGGGGGCTGCGCCCCCAGACCCCCGCTTTTCGGCCTGGACGGCCTCGTCCTCAAGCGCCGGACGGGCTTATTCGGGCGACGTTGCCTTCAATGCGAGCCACAGCTCCATCCGGACGTCCGGGTCGTCCAGGGAGCGGCCGAGGATCTCCTCGACCCTCCGCATGCGGTAGCGCAGGGTGTGGCGGTGGACGCCGAGGTCGGCGGCGGCCGCGTCCCACTGGCCGTGGCGGGAGAGCCAGGCGCGCAGGGAGGCCACGAGGTCGCCGCGGCCGGTCGCGTCGTGGTCGCGCAGGGCGCGCAGGAGTCCGTCGGCGAAGGCGCGTACGGCGTCGTCGGCGAGGAGAGGGAGGACGGAGCCGGCCGCCAGGTGTTCGTGTTCCACGCAGACGCGTCCTCGGCGGCGGGCCACCGAGAGGGCCTGTTCGGCCTGTTTGTAGGCGGTGGACGCGGCGATGGGCCCGGAGGGCGCCGAGAGGCCGACGACCAGGCCGTCGACGTCGCCGTTGGGCATCGGTTCGGGCGCGGGGCGGGCGGTCTCCAGCGCGGTCGCGTACTCGGCGCAGGCGGCGACGGCCGCGCCCTGGTCCGTGGCCAGCACGACCAGCCGCTCGCCCTCGGGGACGACGAGCACCGCCTCGCCGGAGCGGGCGGCCGCGGACTCCACGACCTCGGCGAGCGCGCCGAGCGGGTCGCCGTCGGTGTCGGCGGCGGCCAGGGCGGCGGCGGAGGGCTTGGCGGTGGCGGCGGGCACGCGCGCCTGCGGGCCGGCGTGCGCCCGTGCGGCGGACGCCGAGGCCGACTCGGCGACGATGATCCGGAAGGGGGCGTCCAGCAGGCCGCCGTACAGGTCACCGGCGACCGTGCGGGCGTGGTCGGGTTCGCCGGCCAGCAGCATGCGCAGTACGGCCGCGTCGATGCGCTGCCCGGCCTCGTGGAGTGAGCGCGAGCGTTCGGTGGTCAGGGTCAGCAGGGCGATGGCGGAGTGGACGGCGTACCGCTCGGCGGTGCCGGGGGCGGCGGCGGTGCCGACGGCGAGGGCGGAGCGGGGCCTGCGAGAGGTGCCGAGGGAGTGGAGTTCGACGCGGTCGGCGTTCTCGGGGTGGTCCGGGTGTTCGCCGCCGCCGACGACGGAGGAGGCGGGCGCCGGGCGCTCCCGCAGCCGCTGTACGTCCGCGGTGAGGCGTGCGGCCCTGCGGCCGGCCCACTCCGGGGCCGCGGCGACGACGGCGCCCGAGGCGTCGTAGAGCGCCGCCCAGCCGTCGACCTGTGCGGCGAGCGCGGCCAGCAGGCCTTCGGGGCCGTCGGTGAGGGCCTTCTTGGTCAGTTCGCGCTGGGCCGCGAAGCCTGCCGTGACCGCCCGGTACTGGTCGGCGGCGATCGCGGCGGACACGGCCTTGCTGATGGCGAGGAAGGGGGTACGGCGGGGCACCTCCAGCAGCGGCAGCCCTTCCTTGCGGGCCGCTTCGACC
Source organism: Streptomyces sp. AC602_WCS936 (assembly GCF_019049125.1). NCBI lineage: Bacteria > Bacillati > Actinomycetota > Actinomycetes > Kitasatosporales > Streptomycetaceae > Streptomyces > Streptomyces sp. AC602_WCS936. The sequence goes on from NZ_JAGMUF010000021.1 coordinate 1,602, forward strand.
AGTGCCTCGGGGATCTCGTCGTAGTTGACGCCGACGGCGAACCCGAGCCCGACCACTCCGGCGCCGGCCAGCCGCTTCACGTACCTGTGCATCACCTCGGGGTCCCCGGCGTCCAGCTTGAGCGCGGTGATGAGCAGCAGTTCCCCGCCCTCCATGTAGGGCACGGGGTCGGCGAGCTCGCTGACGTGGGCCCAGCGCACCGGCACGTCGAGGCGGTCCTCGCCCGCGCGCACGGTCAGCTTGAGCGCGGAGTGGTGGACGAGCGAGGCGAGCGTGGGGGGCATGGGGGCCTGGGCCTTCGGGTCTGCGTCGGTGGGGTGGGCGGGGTGGGGTGGGCGTGCGGTGAGGCGTCTGTGATCTTTTGGCCGTCGCGTATGAACGACCTGTGTCGATTCTGCCTCACTGTACGGTCCCCGGGCGTCCGCCCCGGACAGGTCACCCGCGCAGGTCCACCAGGAGCGGCGGCGCGTGCTCGCCCTTGGCGCTGGTCAGCGACAGCACGGCGTGTCCGGCGGGCACGGCGTGCGCCAGCTCGGACGCCGACCAGCGTTCCCGTTCGACCTGGCGCACGGTCACCGCGCGCGCGGTGGGCGCCTTCCCGGTGATCACCCGGCGGAGCATATGGACGGCCTTGCCCGCCGGGGTCTCGGCGATGATCTGCCGGTCGGTGACGTCCCGGGCCTCGGTCCACTCCTTGCCCCACACCTCGGCGAAGTCCTGCCCGTCCCAGGGGGTGAGCCCGGACAGCGCCATCCGGCAGCCGATGGCCCCGAGCAGCGGCCCGCGCAGGGGGCGCGGTACGTCGTCCAGGGTTCGCAGCGTCAGGACGACCCCCGCTCCCGCCGAACGCAGCCGCTGCACGCCCCGTACGGCCTCCGGCGTCACCACGCCGCTCGCGTCGTCGAGTACCAGGCAGGCGAAGAGCGACCGGTCCTCCCGCACCGTGACGCTCGCCGTGAACTGGGCGAGGATCAGCCGGGCCAGGATCCGGGAGGCGTCGGCGTGCCCGCGCTCGGGCAGGTCGACGCGGACCCGGACGGGGTGGTCGAGGGCCTTGAGCGAGAAGGGGCGGGACTGTCCCGAGGTGTCGAAGAACGGGGCGAAGGCGGGCCGGTCGAGCAGCGCCACCCGGTCGGCCAGCACGCCGCCCACGTCCCCGGGGTTGCCGATCTGCCGCTCGCGGGCGTCCAGCTCGCGCAGCAGGGAGTCCTGGCCGGCCGCCCGCAGCTTCTGGCGCAGTTCGGACAGTGGTCCGGGGGTGCCGTCGAGCAGCTGCCGCAGCTCCGGGACGCCGGGGAAGCGTCCGTGCACGGCGTGGAAGGGGCCGAGGAGCTGGGCGAGGACGGTGGCGGAGCGGCGGGTGTCGCCGCCGGCGTGCGGGTCGGCGAGGTCGCCGACCAGGGCTTCGGCGAGGACGACGGCGGCCTCGTCCGGGTCGGTGGTGCCGCCGTACAGGTCGAGGTCGTACACGGAGTCGGGGTTGCCGATCCGTACGACCACGTCGTAGGCGTCGGCCGGGCCGTGGTCCGCGCCCGCGGCGCCGACGACGACGACCGCGGCGCGTCCGGCGAGCGCGTGCAGGCACAGCGACTCGGTGAGCGGTCGCACGAGGCTGCCGGTCTTGCCGGAGCCCGCCGGGCCGACGGCGAGCAGGGATGTGGCGAGCAGGTCGGGGCCGAGGGCGAGGCCGGCGCCTCGGTAGGCGTAGGGGTTGCGGGCGTCGTCGGCGGCGGTGCCGATGCGGACCTGCCCGGTGACCAGGTCGTGCCGGGCCTGGCGGACGGGCAGGTCGCGGGCGCCGGAGGGGTGCGGGCAGGCGCCGGAGCCGTGGGTGAGCACCGCGTTCGTGAAGGTGGCCAGGGTGTGCCGCCCGCTGCGCACGCCCTGCCAGGCGCGGGTGATGCGGGCGTGGTCGACGTCCCGCATGAGGCCCTGGCGCGCTTCCGTGGCGAGCCGATCGGCGGCGTCGTGGGCACCGGCGGCGCGCAGGGCGGGCCACTCGGCGGGGTCCTCGCCGGGTGCCGACTGCGGCTCGCGCTGCTCGGGGCGGCGCAGCCGGGGCCTGACGAGACGGCGCCACACCTCGTCCCAGCGGCCCAGCCGGCCGACTCCGATCATGATCGCGAGTACGACGAGCAGGGTGTAGCCGTCCCAGACGACGAGGTTGACGAGCTGGCTGTCGCTGGTGCGCCACGAGTCCGGCGTGAGCAGTTCCAGGGGGAGGATCCACCAGCCGCCCAGGTAGCCGTTGGCGAGGAGCGACCAGATGAGCCACCCGACCAGGAAGGCGATCAGTGCCCCGCTCAGCAGCTGCCGGGTGGGCAGCTGTTCCGGTTCCTCGTCCGGCCGGGCCCGGTGCCCGAACCGCCATACGCCGGGCAGCGCCTCGGGACGGGCGGTCCGCAGCCACGCCACGAACGCGGAACCGTCCGGCAGGGGCGGCGCTCCCGGGGGCGCCGGGGGTCGCGGTGGCACCGAGGGCGCCGACGGCACCTCGGGTGGCCCCGCCGGGCGCGGCACAGGATTCGCATGCGTACCCCGCGCGTCCCGCATCCCGTCGCTGTCCATCGCCCTTGCCCCCTGACCAGCCGCTCCGTCCACCATCAGCGAGCCAATCTAACGCCCTCCCATGGGGAGTTCACCGCTTACGCGGCCGGGCCCGCGTCGACGTGTCCACAGGTCGCCGTATCCACCACATGTCCATCACGGACAACGGGCACCGCGGACAACGCCCACATGGAGCATGCCCGCTCCCCCGTCCCGGTCCTAGCCTGCGAGAAAAGAAGGCAAGCGCCGTAAGACCCCGCAGACCCGCAGATCCCGCAGATCCCGCAGATCGCGCAAGACCCAGGAGCCCCCATGACCGCACTTGAGCAGGAGCGCCGCGTCGTCACCGCCATCCCCGGCCCGAAGTCGCAGGAGCTGCAGGCCCGCCGCACGGCCGTGGTCGCGCAGGGTGTGGGCTCCACACTGCCGGTGTTCGTCACCCGCGCCGGCGGCGGCGTCATCGAGGACGTCGACGGCAACCGCCTGATCGACTTCGGCTCCGGCATCGCCGTGACCTCCGTCGGCGCCTCCGCCGAGGCCGTCGTACGCAAGGCGTCCGCGCAGCTCGCCGACTTCACCCACACCTGTTTCATGGTGACGCCGTACGAGGGCTACGTCGCCGTCGCGGAGGCGCTGGCCGAGCTGACGCCGGGCGACCACGCCAAGAAGTCGGCGCTGTTCAACAGCGGCGCCGAGGCGGTCGAGAACGCCGTCAAGATCGCGCGTGCGTACACCAAGCGGCAGGCCGTGGTCGTCTTCGACCACGGCTACCACGGCCGCACCAACCTCACCATGGCGCTGACCGCGAAGAACATGCCGTACAAGCACGGCTTCGGTCCCTTCGCGCCCGAGGTGTACCGCGTGCCGGTCGCCTACGGCTACCGCTGGCCGACCGGCGCGGAGAACGCCGGCCCGGAGGCCGCCGCCCAGGCGATCGAGCAGATCAGCAAGCAGGTCGGCGCCGAGAACGTGGCCGCGATCATCATCGAGCCGGTGCTCGGCGAGGGCGGCTTCATCGAGCCGGCCAAGGGCTTCCTGCCCGCGGTCCGCCAGTTCGCCGCCGACAACGGCATCGTCTTCGTCGCCGACGAGATCCAGTCCGGCTTCTGCCGCACCGGCCAGTGGTTCGCCTGCGAGGACGAGGGCATCGTCCCGGACCTGATCACCACGGCGAAGGGCATCGCGGGCGGTCTGCCGCTCGCCGCCGTCACCGGCCGCGCCGAGATCATGGACGCCGCGCACGCGGGCGGCCTCGGCGGCACCTACGGCGGCAACCCGGTGGCCTGCGCGGGTGCGCTCGGCGCCATCGAGACGATGAAGGAGCTGGACCTCAACGCCAGGGCCAAGAACATCGAGGCGGTCATGAAGGCGCGCCTGTCCGCCATGGCCGAGAAGTTCGACGTGATCGGCGACGTCCGCGGCCGCGGCGCGATGATCGCCGTCGAGCTGGTCAAGGACCGCGCCACCAAGGAGCCGAACCCGGAGGCGACCGCCGCGCTGGCCAAGGCCTGCCACGCCGAGGGCCTGCTGGTCCTGACCTGTGGCACCTACGGCAACGTGCTGCGCTTCCTGCCCCCGCTGGTGATCGGCGAGGACCTGCTCAACGAGGGTCTCGACATCATCGAGCAGGCCTTCGCCCGCGTCTGAGCGAGCACCTGCGCGAGGACCCGAACGCGCATCTGAGCTGTGTTTCGCACGCCTGGCGCGGCGAACCGCAGAGCGTGTGAAGAACGTGTGCGGGGTGGATGGCAGGACGCCGATGGCCCTGTCCTCGGCCCACCCCCTGCCGTAGGTTCTACGCAGATGAGAGATACACCCGCCCACAGGGGACTGTGGGCGGATCTCAGGCCGAGGCCTCCCCAGCTTCGACCTGGTCGTGCCTCGCGCACACAACCGGAACCCGTGGGTTCCGGGTCTCCTCACCGATCGGACGGTCGCCCGCCCCAAACCCCCCGGGGCGCGCGGCGTTCCGGTCAGGACGGCCGCCTCGGCACCCGGGACGGTGGTTCACCGAAGGGCCGGCACACTCCCCCCCTTGTGCCGGCCCTTCGGTGCGTCCGGCGGGCCTGCGAAGCTGGGCGTCATGCCGGTCTCCCCACCTCGCGCGCTGTCCGCCCTCCTCGCGCCGCCCGTCCTCCTCTTCGCGCTGATCACCTGGCAGGTCCTCGCCGACGGCCCGCTGATCGGCGTGGACGAGCGGCTGAGCAGGGCGCTCGTCCACCCGGACCGGCTCTCCGAGCTGCTGGCCGACCTCGGCAACGTGCAGGTGGCCGTGCCGGTCCTCGCCGTCGCGCTGGCGTACGTCGCGTGGCACGGGCGCGCCGGTGGTGCGGACCGGTGGTGGCTGCCGCCCCTCGCCGGGGCCCTGGCGATGGCCCTGGTGCCGGTGCTGGTCGCCCCGCTGAAGGCGTGGACCGACCGCCCCGGCACCCCGGCGGTGCCGCCGGCCGTCGGCTACTACCCCTCCGGTCACACCGCGACCGCCCTCGTCGCGTACGGCGCGGCGACGCTGCTGCTCCTGCCGCTGCTGCGCTCGCCCGCCGCCCGTCGGGTGCTGGTGGCGCTGTGCGCGGTCCTCGTCCTCGGCGCCTCCTACGGGCTGGTGCGCCGCGGCTACCACTGGCCGCTGGACGTGGTGGCGAGCTGGTGTCTGGGCGCGGTGCTGCTGGCCGGGGTCGCGCGGGTGGCCAGCCGCACCGCGCCGCCGGTCACCCGAAGTACGCGTCGAAGTTCTTCTGGAACTCCCAGTTCGAGTAGCGGTCCCAGTTGATCGACCAGGTCATCAGGCCGCGCAGGGCGGGCCAGGTGCCGTGGGTCGCGTACGAGCCGCAGTCGGTCTTCTTGGTCAGGCAGTTCAGGGCCTTGTTCACCTCGGCCGGGGGGACGTGACCGTTGCCCGCGTTGGTGGAGGCCGGCATGCCGATGGCGACCTGGTCGGGGCGCAGGGGCGGGAAGACGTTGGCCGCGTCGCCCGCGACCGGGAAGCCGGTGAGCAGCATGTCCGTCATGGCGATGTGGAAGTCGGCGCCGCCCATGGAGTGGTACTGGTTGTCCAGGCCCATGATCGGGCCCGAGTTGTAGTCCTGGACGTGCAGGAGGGTCAGGTCGTCGCGCAGGGCGTGGATGACCGGCAGGTAGGCGCCCGCGCGCGGGTCCTGGCCGCCCCACTTGCCGGTGCCGTAGTACTGGTAGCCGAGCTGGACGAAGAAGGTCTCCGGGGCCATCGTCAGCACGAAGTCGTCGCCGTACTTGGCCTTGAGGGTCTTCAGGGCCGAGATGAGGTTGACGATGACCGGGGTGGTCGGGTTCTTGAAGTCGGTGTCGTCGGCGTTCAGGGACAGCGAGTGGCCCTCGAAGTCGATGTCGAGGCCGTCGAGGCCGTACTCGTCGATGATCGCGGAGACGGACGAGACGAACTTGTCGCGGGCGGCGGTGGTGGTGAGCTGCACCTGGCCGTTCTGGCCGCCGATGGAGATCAGCACCTTCTTGCCGGCCGCCTGCTTGGCCTCGATCGCCGCCTTGAACTCGGCGTCGGACTCCACGTTCGGGCACTCCGTGACCGGGCAGCGCTCGAAGCGGATGTCGCCGGAGGTGACCGAGGTGGGCTCGCCGAAGGCGAGGTCGATGATGTCCCAGCTGTCGGGGACGTCGGCCAGGCGGGTGTAGCCGGAGCCGTTGGCGAAGCTGGCGTGGAGGTAGCCGACCAGGGCGTGGGCCGGGAGGTCGGAGCCGCCGCCGTCCGACTGCTCGGCGGTGGTCGCGGTGACCGTGGCCGAGCGCGCGGACTCCCCGGCGTCGTTGACGGCCGTGATCTGGAAGGCGTACGCCGTCGAGGGGGTCAGGCCGGTGACGGTGGTGGAGGTGCCGGTGACGGTGCGGACCTTGGTGCCGTCGCGGTAGACGGCGTAGCTCGTCGCGCCCGGGACGGGTGGCCAGGACAGGGCGACGGTGGACGAGGTGACAGAGCCCGTCGTCAGACCGGTGGGGGGCGCCGGGGGCTGTCCCGTCTCCCCTCCCGGGCCGGTGAGTGAGATGTCGTCGGCGTGGTAGGCGCCGGTGCCGTACCAGCCGTGGGTGTAGATCGTGACCCGGGTGGTGGAGGGGCCGGTGCGGAAGGTGGTCGTGAGCTGCTGCCAGTCGGGGGCGGACTGGGCCCAGGTGGAGACGTCGGTGGTGCCGGTGCCGCTCGCGCCGAGATAGACGTAGGTGCCGCGGACGTGGCCGGTCAGCGTGTACTGGGAGTCCGGTTTCACGGTCACCGTCTGGGAGCAGCGGGCGTTGTCGGCGCCGGCCGGGGTGGCCTTGAGGGCCGCGGTGCCGCCGTGGACGGGTGAGGTGACGGTCGTGCCGGCCGTGCAGGTCCAGCCGTCGAGGCCGGACTCGAAGCCGCCGTTGCGTGCGAGGTCCGCGTCGGCCGCACGGGCGGCCGACGTGAGCGCGGTCGTGCCGGACGCGGCGAGCGCGGCGGCGGTGAGCAGGGTGACGAGGGGGCGGCGACGGGCGAACGGTCTGGAGCGTTCCACAAGTGCCTCCGGACATGGGGGAGATGGGGAGGGTGGAGCGCGCCCAACTTGGTCCAGACCAATTCTGTTGTCAACCCCTCGCGCACCTCACCCGCCGCCGTCCTCCACCGCGAGAGCCGCCGCCGCCTCGTGCATGGCCAGTTCGAGGAGCGACGGATCGGTGAGGGTGCCGGTCCCGTCGGGCGGGATCAGCCAGCGGATGCCGCCCGACGACAGACCTCCCGGGTACGGCACCACGATCCAGGTGCCGAGTCCCGCCGTGCGGACACCGGTGCCCAGCCAGCGGGTCGCCGTGCCGGCCGGCACGAAGAAGCCCGTGCGCGCGTCGCCGAAGTCGACGAGCACCGGGCCCGGCTGGTCCAGGACGCGGGAGAGCACGTCGAGGGTCGGATAGCCGAGCCGGCTCGGCACGATGAGCACGTCCCAGGCCTTGCCGGCGGGCAGCAGCGCGACCCCGAGGGGGTTGCGCTCCCACTCCCGCCGGCAGGACTCGGGATCCGGTGCGACGGATGCCAGCCACGCGACCGCCGTCTTCGCACCAGGCATGTGAAGACCTCCCTTTCACTCGTGGACGCGGGGTGCGTCACGAGGGAGAGGAAGGTCTCCGGCGTGCATTACGCGGGTTGTGGCACCTCGTTGGGGTGAACCGGGTCACAACCGCGCCCGGGCTCAGCTGTCGAAACCGAGCCCCAGCTTGTCCATCGTCCGCAGCCACAGGTTGCGGCGGCCGTCCTGCGCGTCCGCGCGGGCCAGCGACCACTTGGTGAGCGCGATGCCGGTCCAGGCGAAGGGCTCGGGCGGGAACGGCAGCGGCTTCCTGCGGACCATCTCCAGTTCGGTGCGCTCGGTGCGCTCCCCCGACAGCAGGTCGAGCATCACCTCGGCGCCGAACCGGGTCGCGCCCACACCGAGGCCGGTGTACCCGGCGGCGTACGCCACCTTCCCCTGGTGGGCGGTGCCGAAGAACGCCGAGAAGCGGGAGCAGGTGTCGATCGCGCCGCCCCAGGCGTGCGTGAAGCGGACGCCCTCCAGCTGCGGGAAGCAGGTGAAGAAGTGCCCGGCGAGCTTGGCGTAGGTCTCCGGGCGGTCGTCGTACTCGGCGCGCACCCGGCCGCCGTACGGGTAGATGGCGTCGTAGCCGCCCCACAGGATGCGGTTGTCGGAGGACAGCCGGAAGTAGTGGAACTGGTTGGCGCTGTCGCCGAGGCCCTGCCGGTTCTTCCAACCGATCGAGTCCAGTTGCGCGTCGGTGAGCGGCTCGGTCATCAGGGCGTAGTCGTAGACCGGGACGGTGTACGAGCGCACCCGCTTGACGAGGTTCGGGAAGATGTTGGTGCCGAGCGCGACCGTGCGGGCGCGGACGCCGCCGTACGGGGTGCGTACGGCCATGCCGGCGCCGTACGGCCGCAGGGTCAGCGCCGGGGTGTTCTCGTAGACGCGGACGCCGAGGTCGAGGCAGGCGCGCTTGAGGCCCCAGACGAGCCTGGCGGGGTTGACCATGGCCACGCCCCGGCGGTCCCACAGTCCGGCGCGGAAGGTCGGGGAGTCGACCTGTTCCCGTACGGCCTCGGCGTCCAGGTACTCGACGCCGTCGGCCAGGCCCTTGCCGCTGATCTCCGTGTACCAGTCCTTCAGCTCCCGGGCCTGGTACTCCTCGGTCGCCACGTCGATCTCGCCGGTGCGCTCGAACTCGCAGTCCAGACCGTGACGGGCGACCGCCTCCTCGATGGCGTCGAGGTTGCGGACCCCCAGCTCCTCCAGCTTGTGGATCTCGTCGGGCCAGCGGGTGAGGCCGTTGGAGAGGCCGTGGGTGAGGGAGGCGGCGCAGAATCCGCCGTTGCGGCCGGAGGCGGCCCAGCCCACCTCGCGGCCCTCCAGCAGCACCACGTCCCGCCCCGGGTCGCGCTCCTTGGCGATCAGCGCGGTCCACAGTCCGCTGTACCCGCCGCCGACGACCAGCAGGTCGCAGGTCTCGGGGCCGGTGAGGGCGGGCCGGGGGCGGGGGCGGCCGGGGTCGTCCAGCCAGTACGGGACCGGCTGGGCGTCGGAGAGGGATTTCGTCCAGTCGTTGCTGCGGCTCATGGCGCTCGGGGCCATGATTTCAACTCCCTACGAATACACTGATGTGCTTTGTGCCGTACGGCTTACGCCTTGCGGCGGTTTCGGCGGTTGCCGATGACCATGGAGGCCAGGACGAACAGTACGGCGATCACGAACATGGCCGTACCGATGACGTTGATCTGAACGGGCGTGCCGCGCTGGGCCGATCCCCACACGAACATGGGGAAAGTGACGGTGGAGCCCGCGTTGAAATTGGTGATGATGAAATCGTCGAAGGAGAGCGCGAAGGCGAGCAGCGCGCCGGCGGCGATTCCGGGGGCGGCGATGGGCAGCGTGACCCGGACGAAGGTCTGGAAGGGACCGGCGTACAGGTCCTGCGCGGCCTGCTCCAGCCTCGGGTCCATCGACATCACGCGCGCCTTGACCGCCGTCACGACGAAGCTGAGACAGAACATGATGTGGGCGATCAGGATCGTCCAGAAGCCCAGCTGGGCGCCCATGTTGAGGAACAGGGTGAGCAGCGAGGCGGCCATCACGACCTCGGGCATCGCCATCGGCAGGAAGATCAGCGAGTTGATCGCGCCGCGCGCCCGGAAGCGGTAGCGGACCAGCGCGAAGGCGATCGCCGTGCCCAGCGCCGTGGCGCCCAGCGTCGCCCAGAAGGCGATCTGGAGACTGATCGACAGGGAGCCGCACAGTCCGGAGACGCCGCAGGGGTCTTTCCAGGCGTCCGTGGAGAACTGCTGCCATGCGTAGTTGAAGCGCCCGTTCGGTTTGTTGAACGAGAACACCGTGACGATGACATTGGGCAGCAGGAGATAGGCGAGCGTCAGCAGTCCGGCGATGACGACCAGATTGCGCTTGAACCAGTTGACGAAGGTCATTTAAACCAGATCCTCCGTGCCGGACTTGCGGATGTAGAAAGTCACCATGGCGAGAATCGCGGCCATCAGAATGAAGGAGAGTGCCGCCGCCGTCGGGTAGTCCAGCACCCGCAGGAACTGGGACTGGATCACGTTTCCGATCATTCCGGTGTCCGCCGAGCCCAGCAGGGAGGCGTTGACGTAGTCGCCGGTGGCCGGGATGAAGGTCAGCAGGGTGCCGGAGACGACGCCGGGCATCGACAGCGGGAAGGTGACCTTGCGGAAGACGGTGGACGGCTTGGCGTACAGGTCGCGCGCCGCCTCGTGCAGCCGTCCGTCGATGCGCTCCAGGGACGTGTACAGCGGCAGGATCATGAAGGGGAGGAAGTTGTACGTCAGACCGCAGACCACCGCGAGTGGTGTGGCCAGCACGCGGTCGCCGGCCGTCCAGCCGAGCCAGCTGGTGACGTCCAGGATGTGCAGCGTGTTCAGGGCGCCGACCACCGGGCCGCCGTCCGCGAGGATCGTCTTCCAGGCCAGGGTGCGGATCAGGAAGCTGGTGAAGAACGGCGCGATCACCAGGATCATGATCAGGTTCCGCCAGCGGCCCGCGCGGAAGGCGATCAGGTAGGCCAGCGGGTAGCCGAGCAGCAGGCACAGCACGGTCGCGGAGGCCGCGTAGGTGACCGAGCGCAGGAACTGCGGCCAGTACTCGGACACCGCGTCCCAGTAGGTCACGAAGTGCCAGGTGACCTTGTAGCCCTCCTCCAGCGAGCCCGTCTGCACGGACGTGGAGGCCTGGTAGACCATCGGCGCCGCGAAGAAGACGAGCAGCCAGAGGATGCCGGGCAGCAGCAGCCAGTACGGCGTCCAGCGACCCCGTTTACGCGGGGGCTTCTGCTCGGGCGCGGGCGGGGAGAGCGGCGGTGGCGCCTCGGTGAGGGTGGACATCAGGCGGCCTCGCCCTCGGTGACGCCCGCGTCGATGTCCTGGGCCGCGTCGAGGCCGAAGGTGTGCGCCGGGTTCCAGTGCAGGACGACGTCGGCGCCGGGGGCGAGGCGGGCGTCGCGGTCGATGTTCTGGGCGTACACCTCGAACTCGGGGCAGGCCGCGCAGTCCACGACGTACTGCGTGGAGACGCCGATGAAACTGGTGTTGCTGATCTTGCCGGTGATGCGGTTGCGGCCCTCGGGGATGGAGCCGGCCTCGTCGGCGTGGGCGATGCTGATCTTCTCCGGGCGCACGCCGACCAGTACCTTGCCACCGGCCTGGGCCGGCGCGGAGCAGCGGGCGCCGGGCAGGACCAGCTTGTCGCCGGCCGCCTTCACCACGACGTCGTCGCCGCTGCGGGTGTCGACCTCGGCCTCGATGAGGTTGGAGGTGCCCAGGAAATTGGCGACGAACGTCGTCCGCGGGTTCTCGTACAGGTCGGCGGGGGCGCCCAGTTGCTCGACCCGGCCCCCGTTCATCACGGCGACCTGGTCGGCCATCGTCATGGCCTCCTCCTGGTCGTGCGTGACGTGCACGAAGGTGATGCCGACCTCGGTCTGGATGCGCTTGAGCTCCAGCTGCATCTGGCGGCGCAGCTTGAGGTCGAGGGCACCGAGCGGTTCGTCGAGGAGCAGCACCTTGGGGTGGTTGATCAGGGCGCGGGCCACCGCGACGCGCTGCTGCTGGCCGCCGGAGAGCTGGTGCGGCTTCTTGCGCGCCTGCTCGCCGAGCTGGACCAGGTCGAGCATCTCCTCGACCTGCTTCTTCACGCTCTTGATGCCGCGCCGGCGCAGACCGAAGGCGACGTTCTCGAAGATGTCGAGGTGCGGGAAGAGGGCGTAGGACTGGAAGACCGTGTTGACCGGCCGTTTGTACGGCGGCAGCGCGGTCACGTCCTGGTCGCCGAGGTGGACGGTGCCGCTGCTGGGCTCCTCCAGTCCGGCGATCATGCGCAGGGTGGTGGTCTTGCCGCAGCCGGAGGCGCCGAGCAGGGCGAAGAAGGAACCCTGGGGCACGGTCAGGTCGAGCGGGTGCACGGCGGTGAAGGAGCCGTAGGTCTTGCTGATGCCGGAGAGGCGGACGTCCCCGCCGGGCTCCGTCGCGTCTGTGCGCGTCTTCATCGTCGTCATCGTCGTCACGCCCCAGTGAGCTTCGCGAACTTCTCTTCGTAGGCCGTCTCTTCCTTCTGGCTCAGTGAGCGGAAGGCACGGGAGAGGGCCTGCATGGCCTTGTCGGGAATGATCAGCGGGTTGTTCGCCGCGTCCTCGTCGATCTTCGCCAGCTCGTCCTTCACTCCGTCCACGGGACAGACGAAGTTGATGTAGGCGGCGAGCTGCGCGGCGGGCCCCGGCTCGTAGTAGTAGTCCATGAGCCGCTCGGCGTTGGTCTTGTGGCGCGCCTTGTTGGGGACCAGCATGTTGTCGCTGGAGGTGATGTATCCGCTGTCCGGGATGACGAAGTCGACGTCGGGGTTGTCCGCCTTGAGCTGGACGACGTCCCCGGCCCAGGCCAGACAGGCCGCGAAGTCGCCCTTGCTGATGTCGGCGGTGTAGTCGTTGCCGGTGAAGCGGCGTATCTGGCCGCTGTCGACGCCCTTCTGGAGCCGGGCGATCGCCGCGTCGTAGTCGTCGTCGGAGAAGCGGGCCGGGTCCTTGCCCATGTCGAGCAGCGTCATGCCGACGGTGTCGCGCATCTCGGTGAGGAAGCCGACCCGCCCCTTGAGCTTCGGGTTGTCGAGCAGGTCGGAGACCGACTTCACCTCGACGCCGTCCAGCGCCTTCTTGTTGTAGGCGATGACGGTCGCGATGCCCTGCCAGGGGTACGAGTAGGCGCGGCCCGGGTCCCAGTCGGGGTCGCGGAACTGCGGCGACAGGTTGGCGAAGGCGTGCGGCAGGTTGGCCGGGTCCAGTTTCTGGACCCAGCCGAGGCGGATCAGCCGGGCGGCGAGCCAGTCGGTGAGCACGATGATGTCGCGCCCGGTCTCCTGGCCCGCGGAGAGCTGGGGCTGGATCTTGCCGAAGAACTCGCTGTTGTCGTTGATGTCCTCGGTGTACTTGACCTTGATGCCGGTGCGCTTGGTGAACGCCTCAAGCGTCGGGTGTCGCCGGCCGCTCTCGTCGACGTCCATGTACTCGGTCCAGTTGGAGAAGGAGACCTCCTTCTCCTCCTTGGACCGGTCGTCGGACGACACGCCGCCCTCGGTCTTGCCGGCCGGCGGGATGCCGCAGGCGCTCAGCGTGCCGAGCCCGCCGACCGCGAGCGCGCCGCCCGCGGAGGCGCGCAGCAGTGAACGGCGGGTGAGGGCGGCCCTGCCGCTGGTGAAACTGCGCCGCATGGCGGCCACTTGGGCCGGGGACAGGCGGTCGGGCTCGTACTGCTCCATGCGCGTGGTTGCCCTTTCGGGTGGGTCGGCCGTGGTCGGCGGCCTCTCGGTCGTGACTATCGGTCCCCGAAGACGGTGCGGTGCCAGTCCTTGGCCGCCACCGCGGTGTTGTCGAACATGACGTGCTTGACCTGCGTGTACTCCTCGAAGGAGTAGGCGGACATGTCCTTGCCGAAGCCGGACGCCTTGTACCCGCCGTGCGGCATCTCGCTGATGATCGGGATGTGGTCGTTGACCCACACGCAGCCCGCCTTGATCTCGCGGGTGGCGCGGTTCGCCCGGTACACGTCCCGGCTCCAGGCGGAGGCGGCGAGCCCGTACGGCGTGTCGTTGGCCAGCCGGATGCCCTCGTCGTCCGTGTCGAAGGGCAGCACGACCAGGACGGGCCCGAAGATCTCGGACTGGACGGCCTCGCTGTCCTGCGCGGCGTCCGCGATGAGGGTGGGCCGGTAGTAGGCGCCATCCTTCAGGTCGCCCTGCGGTGCCTCGCCGCCGCACACCACGCGCGCGTAGGAGCGCGCCCGGTCGACGAAACCGGCGACGCGGTCCCGCTGGACGTGGCTGACCAGCGGGCCGAGGTCGGTGCCGGGGGCGAAGGGGTCGCCGACGCGGACGGTGTCCATGAGGGCGGCGGTCTTCTCGACGAACGCGTCGTACAGGGGCCGCTGCACGTACGCGCGCGTGGCGGCCGTGCAGTCCTGGCCGGTGTTGATGAGCGCGCCCGCGACCGCGCCGTGCACGGCGGCGTCGAGGTCGGCGTCGTCGAAGACGAGGAAGGGCGCCTTGCCGCCGAGCTCCAGGTGCAGGCGCTTCACGGTGGCGGTGGCGACCTCGGCGACGCGCTTGCCGACGGCGGTGGAGCCGGTGAAGGAGGTCATGGCGACGTCCGGGTGGCCGACCAGGTGCTCGCCCGCCTCCCTGCCCGTGCCGGTGATGATGTTGACGACGCCGTCCGGGATACCGGCCTCGGTGGCGGCCTGGGCGAACATCAGGGAGGTCAGCGGGGTGATCTCGGCGGGCTTCAGCACGATGGTGTTGCCCGCGGCGATCGCCGGGAGGATCTTCCAGGCGGCCATCTGGAGCGGGTAGTTCCAGGGCGCGATGGACCCGACGACGCCGATCGGCTCGCGGCGCACGTACGAGGTGTGGTCGCCGGAGTACTCCCCCGCCGACTGGCCCTGGAGGTGCCGGGCGGCGCCGGCGAAGAAGGCCGTGTTGTCGATGCTGCCCGGCACGTCGAACTCGCGGGTCAGCTTCAGCGGCTTCCCGCACTGCAGCGACTCCGCGCGGGCGAAGTCCTCGGCGCGGTCGGCGAGGACGGCGGCGAACCGGTGCAGGGCGTCGGAGCGCTCGCCCGGGGTGGCGCCGGCCCAGCCGGGGAACGCCTCCCGCGCGGCGGCGACGGCCGCGTCGACGTCGTCGGGACCGGCGAGTGCGTAGGTGAGGACCTCGTCGCCGGTCGCCGGGTCGACGACGGTGTGCGTGCGTCCGGAGGTGCCCTTCGTGAGACGGCCCGCGATGTACTGGGCCCCGTCCGCGAAGCGGTCCTGGGCCGGGAATCGGTCCGGGGTGTCGTTGCCCGGGTTGTGCATGTCGGCTCTCCTCGGTCTCCCCATGTACGGGGGCCGGCGTGGCTCAGGCTCGATGTGAGTGCCGATCCTGACAGAGCACTAGGCCACCAACAAGTGATTCCGTTGTTGCCATTTGGTTACGCGACGGAATCTGTCGACCAGGTGTCGAGTCGCCACGGAAAAGGCCGGACGGAGTGTCAGTGGCGCGTGCCAGACTCGCGTGCATGGAGAAGATCACGGGGGCGGAAGGGCACGGGTCGGCGGCGGAGATCACCCACAGCAGAGACGCGCTGGTCGGGCGTATCCGGGCCGGCGAGCGGATCAAGTACCTCTGCTTCTGGGGGCACCGGCCGCGCCCCGACGGCCGGATCGGCCCGAGCTGTCTGAGCCAGTGGTGGCCCTCGCCGTTCACCGTGGCCGGGGTGGAGTACGCGACCGCCGAGCACTGGATGATGGCGGGCAAGGCCAGGCTCTTCGGCGACGCGGAGGCGGAGCGCCGGGTGCTGGCGGCGGAGCATCCCGCCGAGGCCAAGAAGGCGGGGCGGCTGGTGCGCGGCTTCGACGAGGCGGTGTGGGAGCGGGAGCGCTTCTCGATCGTCGTCGAGGGCAGCGTCCACAAGTTCGCCTCGGACGCCGCGCTGCGCGGGTTCCTGCTGAACACGGGCGACCGGGTGCTGGTGGAGGCGAGCCCCGTGGACCGGGTGTGGGGCATCGGCCTGGCCGCGGACGACGAGGCGGCGACGGACCCGGAGCGGTGGCGGGGGCCGAATCTGCTGGGGTTCGCGCTGATGGTGGCGCGGGAGCGGCTGCGCGAAGGCGGCTGACGCCCGCGGTCCGTGCCGCGGGCGTCAGCCGCCTCTGCTCGGCTGTTCAGCCGCTCAGCTCTGCACCTGCGCCGCCACGGAGACCGCCGCCGGGCGCGGGGCGCCGTAGTAGGGGTCCTCGTACTCCGAGTCCTCGTTGATCGCGGCGATGATGCCGACGGCGATCAGGGCCATCACGGCGATGCCGAGAACGATGCCGATGATGCCCATGATGAAGCCGGCCTGGGCCTGTCCGTGGTTGTTGGCCTCGCCGCGCTCGGCCTTACGGCGCCCCTTGACGCCGAAGACCACGGCGAGGATGCCGAGCACCAGCGAGACGATGCCGTACGCGCAGAACATGCAGCAGGCCAGGATGCCGAGCACCATCGCCGCCGTGCCCATGCCGTTCTGCGGGGGCAGCGGGGCGGTGCCCCAGCCGTAGCCGCCCTGGGGATAGGCGGGGTAGCCGTACCCGCCCGGGACACCCGGGCCGCCGGGCGCGATCGGCGGTGGCGGCACCGCGGACTCGGGCGGGGGAAAGCCGGCGGCGGGCATCGAGGCGACGGTGGCCTGGTCGTGCACGGACGGCGGCTGCGCGGACGGCGGCGGCTGCCAGGGCGGCACGTCGCCGGCGGCGGGCGGGGCCGGCTGCTGCGGCACTCCCGTCGCGGCGTCACGGTTCTTGTCCAGCGAGGGCCTGCTCTCCGGGGGCGCCCAAGGATCGTTGGCGCCGTTGGAGTCCCCACCCGGCCGTGTCGCGTCCGTCATTTTCCGTCCCCCTGGGTCGATCGTGCCCGTCATGCTACGGGCCCCGCCCGTCCGGCGTGCGACCGGCCTACGATGATCCCCGTACCACCGATCAGCCGATCACCCGCGTCCCGCCGCCGCCCGCGGCCCGGGGCGCCGTTCCGGGGAGGAACCCTTGACCGAGCACCTCGTCGACCCCGCCGTCCCGCGCGATCTGCACGCCTTCATCGCCGGACTGCCCAAGGCCGAACTGCACGTCCACCACGTCGGCTCCGCCTCCCCGCGCATCGTCTCGGAACTGGCCGCCCGCCACCCGGACTCCAAGGTCCCCACCGACCCCGAGGCCCTGGTCGACTACTTCACCTTCACGGACTTCGCGCACTTCATCGACGTGTACCTGTCCGTCGTCGACCTGATCCGCACCCCCGAGGACGTCCGGCTGCTGACGTACGAGGTGGCCCGCGACATGGCCCGGCAGCAGGTGCGGTACGCCGAGCTGACCATCACCCCGTTCTCGTCCACCCGGCGCGGCATCGACGAGGGCGCCTTCATGGACGCGATCGAGGACGCCCGCAAGGCGGCGGAGTCCGAGTTCGGGACCGTGCTGCGCTGGTGCTTCGACATCCCGGGCGAGGCCGGTCTGGAGTCCGCCGAGGAGACGGCACGGCTCGCCACCGACGACCGGCTCCGTCCCGAGGGCCTGGTCTCCTTCGGGCTCGGCGGACCCGAGATCGGGGTGGCCCGGCCGCAGTTCAAGCCGTACTTCGACCGCGCGATCGCCGCAGGGCTGCACTCGGTGCCGCACGCCGGCGAGACCACCGGCCCGCAGACGGTGTGGGACGCGCTCACCGACCTGCGTGCCGAGCGCATCGGGCACGGCACCAGCTCCGCGCAGGACCCCAAGCTGCTGGCGCACCTCGCCGAGCACCGCATCCCCCTGGAGGTCTGCCCGACCTCCAACATCGCCACCCGCGCGGTGCGCACCCTGGACGAGCACCCCATCAAGGAGTTCGTACGCGCCGGGGTGATCGTGACGATCAACTCCGACGACCCCCCGATGTTCGGCACCGACCTCAACAACGAGTACGCCGTCGCCGCCCGGCTCCTCGACCTCGACGAACGAGGCCTCGCCGACCTGGCGAAGAACGCGGTCGACGCGTCGTTCCTGGACGCGCCGGGCAAGGCGCGGATCAGGGACGAGATCGACACGTACACCTCCGCCTGGCTCGCCTCCTGAGCCGGGTGCCCGCCATGAGTCCCGCACGCGACCTGACCGCCGTGGCCCACCGCGGCGACCCGTACCGCTACCGCGAGAACACGCTCGGCTCGCTGCGCTCCGCGCTCGACCGCGGCGCGGACGCGGTCGAGACCGACGTACGGCTCACCCGCGACGGCGTGCCCGTGCTGCTGCACGACGAGACGCTGAAGCGGCTGTGGCAGCACGACCGGCCGCTGCGGTCCCTGTCGGCCGAGGAGGTGCGCGGGCTGACGGCGGGCAGGGTGCCGACGCTCGCCGAGGCGCTGGCCGCGACCGACGGCAGCCGGCTGATGCTGGACCTGCCGGGCGGGCCGGGCGAGCGGGCGGTGCGGCGCGTCGTGGACGTCGTCCGGGAGTGCGGGGCCCAGGACCGCGTGTACTACACGGCGGGCGCCGCGGCCATGCTCGCCGTGCGCGCCGCCGACCCCGCCGCCGAGATCGCCATGACCTGGACGACGGCGGCACCGCCGCGGCCCGCGCTGCTCGCGGCGGTGCGGCCGCGGTGGCTGAACTACCGGTTCGGACTGGTGACCCGGGCCCTGGCCGAGCGGGTCCACGGCGACGGCTGCCTGCTGTCGGTGTGGACCCCGGACACCCGGCGCTCCATGCGCCGGCTGATCGCGCTGGGCGTCGACTCGATCACCACCAACCGCATCGACACGCTGTGCGCGCTGCGCGACGGCAACGGGGCCACCCCGGCCCCGTAAGGGATGCCCCGCACAACGCTGGTTTCCCATAAGGGAGTTCCCTGATTCCGGCTACAGGGCGGGCGCCCTACTCACCGACGATCCGCCACGGGGCGCGGCGCACAAGGATGATCAACGATCCTTCCGCCGCAACCGCCTTCACCCCTGGAGCAGTCGATGCGTGCCCGTACCCACTCCGTTCTCGCCGCCTCCGTGGTCCTCGCCCTGGCCGCCGGCCCGTTGGCGGCCCCGGCGTTCGCCTCGCCGCCCGCCACGGCCTCCAGCTCCGTCGACCGGGACGGGCCGGACGAGAAGGCACTGCGCGACGCGCTCTCCGTCGTCCCGAACCAGTACGCCACGGCCGCCCTCGTGCGGGTCGGCGACCCGGACGGCGACTGGCACGGCAGCGCGGGCGTGCGCGACCTGGCCGGTGACCGGCCGGCACATCCCGACGCCCGCTTCCGGGCCGGTTCGATCACGAAGGTCGTCACCGCCGCCACCGTCCTGCGGCTCGCGGCGCGGGACGAGATCGACCTGGACGCGCCCGTGCAGGGCTATCTCCCCGACCTGTTCACCCCGGCATTCAAGCAGCCGATCAGCGTGCGCCAACTGCTGAACCACACCAGCGGCATCAAGCCGGGCGACGGTCTCGGCGACGACTTCGCGGAGGTGTACGCGCACCGCTTCGAGACCCTCGCCCCGCAGCAGGTCGCGGCGTCGGCGATCGCCAAGGGACCGGAGGACTTCACTCCGGGGACGCGGCAGCAGTACCTGAACATCAACTACACGATCCTCGGCCTGCTGATCGAGAAGGTGACGGGGCGCTCGTACGCCTCCGTGGCCACGCGCCTGGTCCTACGCCCGGCCGGCATGCACCACACGTACTTCCCCGGCACCGACCCCCGCATCCGGGGCCCGCACAACCGGGGCTACCAGGCGGTGCGGCAGCCGGACGGCACGACGAAGCTCCTCGACGTGACCGAGTGGAACCAGGCGGACCGCTGGGCGGCCGGCGACATGATCTCCACCACCGCCGACCTGGAGAAGCTGCTCACCAATCTGTTCCGGGGAAAGATCGTGCCGCAGCCGGAGCTGGAGGAGATGTTCACGACCCCGGCGGGCGTTCCGGGCGCGCAGCGCAGCGCGGGGCTGGAGTACAAGGAAGTCGACGGCGAGATCTTCTGGGGCAAGTCGGGGTCCCGCTACGGATACAGCGCGCTCATCGGCGGCACCCGCGACCTGAGCCGCACCCTCGTCTGCTCGGTCAACTCCACGGACGCCAAGAGCGCGGATCCGAAGCCGGTCCTCGACGGGATCACCATGGCCGCGCTGAAGTAGTCCCCCGTCAGGCGCCGCGCCCCGCCAGCCGCCGCGCCACCGCGTGCGCCCCGGCCGTCGCCGCGCCCGCGAAACCGAGCCCCACGGCGAGGTCGCGCGGGCGCGTGGCGCGCAGGACACCAGCACGGCGCAGCCGGTGGCGGGCCCAGAGCGTGAACGGGACGACGACGAGCGGCGAGGTCGCGGACCCGGGCGTGTAGCCGCGCACCAGTGCCGCCTGGGCGAGGTGGACCAGGCCGTGCAGACCGAAGGCGTTCAGCGCGGTCTGGTAGGCGGCCGACCGGCCGCCGGTGAGCCGTCCCGCGGCGGACGCGGCGGCCACGACCGCGGCCATCGCCCCGACCGCCACCGCGAACTCCCGCCCGTCGACCGACCCGGCCCGCCGCCACACGGCCTCCGGCACGGAGGGGAACCGTTCCCGCAGGGCGGGCAGCTCACGCCGCCACCAGCCCGGCACGGTCGCCAGTTCCTCGGCGTCGTGCAGCGCCCAGGCGGCCAGCAGCCCGAGCGTGACCGCCGCGCCCACCTTTTCATCGTCCGGTGAATTGATCACATCGGTCAGTCTGCTACACGCCGACGATCCCGTTCCACCGCTTCGCGAACTCCGACCGCTCCCCCGCCGCGATATCCCGCGCGATGGCGAGCCGTTCGCGCATCGCCGCGTCCGGGAAGATCAGCGGGTCCTCGGCCAGCGCGGCGGTCCCCTCGTCGTCGGAGGAGGCGAGCACGTCCCGGGCGGCGGGGACGGGGCAGACGTAGTTGACCCACGCGGCGAGCTCGGCTGCGACCTCCGGCTGGTAGTAGAAGTCGATCAGCCGCTCGGCGTTGGCCTTGTGCCGGGCCAGGTTGGGGATCATCAGGGACTCCGACCACAGCTCGGCGCCCTCCTCGGGGACGACGAACTCGATGTCCGGGTCGTCCGCCTGGAGCTGGATGACGTCACCGGAGTAGGCCTGGCAGGCCAGGACGTCACCGCTGGAGAGGTCCTTGATGTAGTCGTTGCCGGTGAAGCGGCGGACCTGGCCCTCGGCCACCTGCTTCTCCACCTGGTCGCACATCGTGTGGAAGTCGTCCGCCGTCCAGTCGGTGATGTCGACGCCGTTGCCCTGCATCAGCAGCGCGAACGCCTCGTCCATGCCGGACAGCAGGGTCACCCGGCCCTTGAGGTCGTCCGCCCACAGGTCGGAGACGTGCCGGACCTCCCGGCCCAGCCTGCGGCGGTTGTAGGCGATGCCGGTGATGCCGGACTGCCAGGGCACGGTGAACTTCCGGCCCGGGTCGAAGGCGGGCGAACGCAGCAGCGGGTCCAGGTACTGGGTGACGTTCGGCTGGCGGGAGCGGTCCATCTCCTGCACCCAGCCGAGCCGTACGAACCGCCCGCACATCCAGTCGCTGATGACGATCAGGTCGCGGTCGGTGGGCTGGTGGTTCATCAGGGACGGGCTGATCTTGCCGAAGAACTCGTCGTTGTCGTTGATCTCCTCGATGTACTCGACGGAGATGCCCGTCTCGTTCTCGAACGCCTCCAGCGTGGGCCGCCGACCCGGACGCTCGTCGTCGGTGTCGATGTACAGCGGCCAGTTCGCCCAGGTCAGCCGCCTCTCGGTGGCGGACCGGTCGGTGGCGGCGCGGTCGCCCGGTGCGACATAGGCGGCCGGTACGCCGCAGCCGGCCAGTGCGCCGAGCGCGGCGGAACCGCCCAGGCCGCGTAGCAGGGTACGGCGGGACAGGGACAGCGAGGGCGTCTTCGGGAGCGGGGGCATGGCCGCAGGATGCCGCGCCCGCGCTCACCGGGACAATCGACGCTGCGTCGAGAGGGTCGGTCCAGGCCCGACACCCTGTCGACCGGGGCGAGTTCACGCTCTCACCCCGCACGCGGCGCGGCCCCGGACGGGGGTTCCCGTCCGGGGCCGCACACGTGGAGCCGGGTCCGTCACGCGTCCAGCGACGTCATCACGTGCTTGATCCGGGTGTAGTCCTCGAAGCCGTAGCCCGACAGGTCCTTGCCGTAGCCAGACTTCTTGAAGCCGCCGTGCGGCATCTCGGCGACCAGCGGGATGTGGGTGTTGATCCACACGCAGCCGAAGTCCAGCCGCTTGGACATCCGCATCGCGCGGCCGTGGTCCTTGGTCCACACCGAGGAGGCGAGGGCGTACTCGACGCCGTTGGCCCACTCGACCGCCTGGTCCTCGTCGCGGAAGGACTGGACGGTGATGACGGGGCCGAAGACCTCCTTCTGGATGATCTCGTCGTCCTGCTTGAGGCCGGAGACGACGGTCGGGGCGTAGAAGTAGCCCTTGTCGCCGACCCGCTGGCCGCCCGCCTCGACCTTGGCGTGGGCGGGCAGGCGCTCGATGAACCCGGTGACCTGCTCGAGTTGGTTCGGGTTGTTGAGCGGGCCGTAGAGCACGTCCTCGTCGTCCGGCTGACCGGTCTTGATCTCGGACGCGGCCTTCGCGAGCGCGCTCACGAACTCGTCGTGGATCGACTCGTGGACCAGCACGCGGGTGGCGGCGGTGCAGTCCTGGCCGGCGTTGAAGTAGCCCGCCTCCGAGATGCCCTCGACGGCCTTGGGGATGTCGGTGTCCTCGAAGACCACGACGGGCGCCTTGCCGCCGAGCTCCAGGTGGACCCGCTTGAGGTCCTTCGACGCCGACTCGGCGACCGACATGCCGGCCCGCACCGAGCCGGTGATGGAGGCCATCGCCGGGGTCTCGTGCTCGACCATCAGGCGGCCGGTGTCGCGGTCGCCGCAGACGACGTTGAAGACGCCCTTGGGCACGATCGAGCCGATGATGTCGGCCATCAGGGCCGTCGAGGCGGGGGTGGTGTCGGACGGCTTGAGGACGACCGTGTTGCCCGCGGCGAGGGCCGGGGCGAACTTCCACACGGCCATCATCATCGGGTAGTTCCACGGCGCGACCTGCGCGCAGACGCCGATCGGCTCGCGGCGGATCATGGAGGTCAGGCCCTCCATGTACTCACCGGCGCTCCGGCCCTCCAGCATCCGCGCCGCACCCGCGAAGAAGCGGATCTGGTCGACCATCGGCGGGATCTCCTCGGAGCGGGTCAGCCCGATGGGCTTGCCCGTGTTCTCCACCTCGGCCGCGATCAGCTCCTCGGCCCGCTCCTCGAACGCGTCCGCGATCTTCAGCAGGGCCTTCTGCCGCTCGGCCGGGACCAGGTCCCGCCAGGCCGGGAAGGCCGCGGCGGCGGCCGCCATGGCGGCGTCGACGTCCGCCTGCCCGGACAGGGGGGCGGTCGCGTAGGCCTCGCCCGTGGCGGGGTTGACCACCTCCGTGGTCCGTCCGTCGGCGGCGTCCCGGAACTCACCGTCGATGTAGTTGCGCAGACGACGCAGCTCGGTGCTCACTGCCGGCCCTCCAAATTCGGTGTCTACTTCGGCTCTCCGGTTCGGACCTCGCCGCTGTCGCGCGTGTCCAAACACTGAGACACCCACCCTAGACGCAGACCCCACGTTTTCAACACCCCCAGTCGCCTCCGTGTTGCGAAATCCGTCGACTCTGACCTCTCAGACAACGAATTTCATCGATCCGGGCTTGCGAAACTGTCGATACGTCGTGCACAGTGAAGCCGTGGCCAGTCGAAGCGCAGACCAGAAGGACTCCCGCGAGTCCAGGAACGGCGGACCCCAGTTGGACGCCGTCTCCCTCGCCATCATCGAACAGCTCCAGGAGGACGGCCGCCGGCCGTACGCCGCCATCGGCAAGGCCGTGGGCCTGTCGGAGGCGGCCGTGCGCCAGCGCGTCCAGAAGCTGCTCGACCAGGGCGTGATGCAGATCGTCGCCGTGACGGACCCGCTCACCGTGGGCTTCCGCCGCCAGGCGATGGTCGGCGTCAACGTCGAGGGCGACGTGGAGTCCGTCGCCGACGCGCTGACGGCCATGTCCGAATGCGAGTACGTGGTGATGACAGCGGGCTCCTTCGACCTGATGGTGGAGGTCGTCTGCGAGGACGACGACCACCTTCTGGACGTCATCAACAAACGCATCCGGGCCGTCCCCGGAGTGCGCTCCACCGAGAGCTTCGTCTACCTCAAGCTCAAGAAGCAGACCTATATGTGGGGAACCCGATAATCGTGAGCACCGACAACAAGGACCTCAGCAGGACCGCCTACGACCACCTGTGGATGCACTTCACCCGCATGTCGTCGTACGAGAACGCCCCCGTCCCCACCATCGTCCGCGGTGAGGGCACCCACATCTACGACGACAAGGGCAAGCGCTACCTCGACGGTCTCGCCGGCCTCTTCGTCGTCCAGGCCGGACACGGCCGCCAGGAGCTGGCCGAGACCGCCTCGAAGCAGGCGCAGGAGCTCGCCTTCTTCCCGGTGTGGTCCTACGCCCACCCCAAGGCCGTCGAGCTGGCCGAGCGCCTGGCGAACGAGGCCCCCGGCGACCTCAACAAGGTCTTCTTCACCACCGGCGGCGGCGAGGCGGTCGAGACCGCCTGGAAGCTCGCCAAGCAGTACTTCAAGCTGACCGGCAAGCCGACCAAGTACAAGGTCATCTCCCGCGCGGTCGCCTACCACGGCACCCCGCAGGGCGCCCTGTCCATCACCGGCCTGCCCGGCCTGAAGGCCCCCTTCGAGCCGCTGGTGCCGGGTGCGCACAAGGTCCCGAACACCAACATCTACCGCGCCCCGCTCTTCGGCGACGACCCCGAGGCCTTCGGCCGCTGGGCCGCCGACCAGATCGAGCAGCAGATCCTCTTCGAGGGCCCGGAGACGGTCGCGGCCGTCTTCCTGGAGCCGGTGCAGAACGCGGGCGGCTGCTTCCCGCCCCCGCCCGGCTACTTCCAGCGGGTGCGCGAGATCTGCGACCAGTACGACGTGCTGCTCGTCTCGGACGAGGTCATCTGCGCCTTCGGTCGCCTGGGCACGACGTTCGCCTGCGACAAGTTCGGCTACGTCCCGGACATGATCACCTGCGCCAAGGGCATGACCTCGGGCTACTCCCCGATCGGCGCCTGCATCATCTCCGACCGCCTGGCCGAGCCGTTCTACAAGGGTGACAACACCTTCCTGCACGGCTACACCTTCGGCGGCCACCCGGTCTCCGCCGCGGTCGGCATCGCCAACCTCGACCTGTTCGAGCGCGAGGGCCTCAACCAGCACGTGCTGGACAACGAGGGCAACTTCCGCGCGACGCTGGAGAAGCTCCTCGACCTGCCGATCGTCGGCGACGTCCGCGGCAACGGCTTCTTCTACGGCATCGAGCTGGTCAAGGACAAGACCACCAAGGAATCCTTCAACGAGGAGGAGACCGAGCGGATCCTGTACGGCTTCCTGTCGAAGGCGCTCTTCGACAACGGCCTGTACTGCCGTGCCGACGACCGCGGCGACCCGGTCATCCAGCTCGCCCCGCCGCTGATCTCCAACCAGGAGACCTTCGACGAGATCGAGCAGATCCTGCGCGCCACGCTGACGGAGGCGTGGACGAAGCTCTGATCATCCTCCTAGAGGATCATCATCCGGCCCCGGTGCCGCCCGTTCGAGTGAGACACGGCGGCCCGGGGCCGCGTGCTGTCCGGCCTCCCCACGGCAACTGCCTACGGTGCCCAGTGACCGATCGGCCCCGCCTTCGTTCGCCCGTACGGGGGACGCGAACGGGGAAACACGGATCAGAACCGAGGTGTACGCCCATGGAGGCTCCGCCGGACAACGACGTGCTGTGGGCCCGCGCCCTGCACTTCACGCACCACGACGGCTCCCCCGCGCTGCAAGGCGTGTCGGTCGGCGTCCGCGAGGGCGAGATCCTCGCCGTGAGCGGCCCGCGCGGCAGCGGCAAGACCACGCTGCTGCGGTGCCTGTCCGGCATGGTCCGGCCCCAGGACGGCGAGGTCTGGTTCAACAGCCTGCCGGTGCACACCATGGGCCCGCTCAAGCGGGAGCGACTGCGCCGCGACCGCTTCGGCTGGATCGACCCCGCCCCGGTACTCGTCCCGGAACTCAACGCCTGGGAGAACGCCGCCCTGCCCCTCATGCTGCGCGGCACCGGCCGGCGCCGGGCCAAGACCGCCGCCATGGAGTGGCTGGACCGCCTCGACGTCGGCGGCCGGACGGCCCGCAGGCGCCCGCACGAGCTCCAGCAGGCCGAGCGGCAGCGCGTGTGCATCGCCCGCGCGCTCGCCGTCGCCCCCGCGGTGCTCTTCGCCGACGAGCCGACCGCGCCGCTGCACCGGGTCGACCGCGCGCACGTCCTGCGCACGCTGACCACCGCGGCCCGCTCGCACGGCATCACCGTCCTGCTCGCCACGAGCGACGCGCAGACCGCCGCCCTCGCCGACCGCACGGTGGCCCTGCTCGACGGACGGCGGGTGCGGACCGTGCACCTGCCGCCGGTCGCGGAGACCACGGTGGCCACCGGGCCCGGCGGAACCTCCGGCACCCCCGGAACGGAAGGCCGGGCGGCGTGCTCGCTCTCCGCCTGACCCGCGCCGCCCGCCTCGCCGTCCAACTGCGCCGCCTGCTGGTCACGGTGGCGTCGGCGGGCACGGGCTTCCTGCTGCTGTGCGCCCTCGGCCACGCGCTCACCCACCCGGACACGCCCGGCTCCTCCGCCCTCCGCCTGGCCTGGTGCGCGGCGCCGCTGGCAGCCACGGTGTACCTCGCCGCAGCCGTGGCCCGCACCGACCCCGGCACGCGTCCCCGCCCGGGACTGTCGGCGATCGGCCTGGGCCCCGGCCGGCTGATGGCTGTCTCGGCGACGACCACGGCCCTGTCGGCGGCCCTCGGCTCGGTGGCGGCCCTGTTCGGCTTCCTGTACGTGCGCGGAGACCTGACGGGCACGCCGGTCGACGGCGCCGTGACCGAGACGCTGGCGCTCGGCCAGCGCCTTCCCGCCCCGGCCGTGGTGACCCTGCTGACCCTGGTCCCGGCCGCCGCGTCCGCCGCCGTCGCCCTGAGCCTCCGCCCCCGCGACCCGAGGCCCGCCTCCGCCACCGGCCCCCGCCGCTACGGCCGTTTCGGCGCGTACGGCTGGGGCGCGGCCCGCGAAACCTTCGGCACCTACGGCCGCTACGGCGCCCGCCTGGCATCGGCATCGGCGCAGCCTGCGGGCAGTCGTGCCGCTGGGGGTCCCCCCTCTGGGGAGGGCGCCCTGCTCACGCAGGCCAGTGACACCCAGCCCCCGGCCACAACGGACGGCACCCCGTCGACGCCCGACGCCGTACCCGACCCCACGGGCACCCCCACCACCCCCCGCCCCCACACCACCACCCTCCCCTGGGGCATCGCCGTACTCACCGCCGGCCTCGCCGTCGAGACCTACGCCGGCGACACGGCCACCCCCGGGACCACCCCCTCCGCGGCTGTCCTCCTCGGCTGGTCCCTCACCGTCCTCGGCCTCGCCCTCGCCGGCCCCGGCCTCACCCACCTCTGCGGCCGCCTGCTGCAGGCAGTCCGCCCCGGCGCCCTGCGCCTCCTCGCCGGCCGCGTCCTGATGGAGGAGTCGCACCGCATCGGCCGCCCCCTCGGCGTCGTCTGCGCCGTGGCCTGTGCCGCCTACGCGGCCACCGCCCTCTACGACACGGACGGCCCCGATTTCGGCCCGCTGAGCGCCCTCGGCGCTCTCGTCGTGGCCGGCTGCACGGTGGCCACCCTCCTCACCGCCGCGGTCGAGGCCAAACACGCCCGCACCGACACGACCGGCGCCCTGCTCCGGCTGGGCGCTCCCCCGGCGACGCTGCGCGCCGCGGCGGCCGTACGCGCCGGTGCGCTGCTCGCCCTGTTCGCCCCGCTGACCGTGATCGTCGCCCAGTTGGCGTCCCTGCCGCTGGCCCGCTGAGGGGCGTGGGAAACTCCCTCGAAAAAATCTCCGATCCGGCGATGAGTTCCGCACTCCCCGCGCGTCTAACCTCTCGAACGGCACGACAACGGCAGGACACCGACGGGAGAGGCCCCCATGTACCAGCAGATGATCTTCGTGAACCTGGCCACCAACAACCTGGACGCCTCGAAGAAGTTCTTCACCGGGCTCGGCTACGAGATCAACGCCCAGTTCAGCGACGACTCCACCGCGTCGATCCCGCTCAGCGACACCATCGTCGTGATGGTGCACACCCCGGAGAAGTACCGCCAGTTCACGAAGAAGGACATCGTGGACTCGACGAAGTCCAGCGAGGTGCTGATCGCGCTGAGCGCCGAGAGCCGCGAGAAGGTCGACGAGCTGGTCGACAAGGCGGTCGCGGCCGGCGGCTCCGTCTCCGGCGAGACCCAGGACCACGGCTTCATGTACGGCCGCGCCTTCGACGACATCGACGGCCACACCTTCGAGGTCGTCTGGATGGACCCGGCGGCGGTCCAGGGCTGAGCCACCCGCGTGCCTAGCATGGGCGGGTGGATTCGACGACACCCGCCCAGCCCGGCCCCCAGTCCCCTCAGCAGTCCCACCACGCCTCGCACGACCGGGAGATCGAGAGCCTCGCCGAGTTCGACGACGTCGTCTCGGCGCACGGCACACTCGCCCACTACCGCGTCCAGGCCGTCGACCTGACGGGCCGTACGGACGCCCTGATGTCCGCGGACCCCACGGGTGCCGTCTTCCTCGGCTGCCCGATGGCTCCCGAGGCGGCCGCCCGGGTCGCCGCCGCCGGCGCCCTGGTCTTCCCGCCCATACCGGACCTGCCCTTCGAGCCCTACCGGGCGCACGTCTACACCCCGGACGCGCTGTACGCCTCCCTCGACGAGGGCTACGAGGCGACCCCGGACGCCCTCGCCTACAACTGGTTCCAGCAGACCAAGGCGGACGGCGACGTGTTCGCCTCCATGCTGCGCGCGATCCACGACGACGCCGTCTCCGACGCGGTCGACGAACTCCTCGTCGGCGCACGGGTGGTCGGCGTCATGGGTGGTCACGCCATGGCGCGCGGCACGAGCGCTTACGCGGGCGCGGCGCGTCTGGCCGCGAACTGGCCCGCGCCGGCTTCACCGTGGCCACCGGCGGCGGCCCGGGGGCGATGGAGGCGGCCAACCTCGGCGCGTACGCGGCCCCGTTCGACGACGGGATGCTGGAGGAGGCCCTGCTGCTCCTCGCCAAGGTCGCCTCGTTCACGCCGTCGATCACCGACTGGGCGCGGTCCGCGTTCGAGGTGCGCGAACGCTGGCCCGGAGGCGGCGCCTCGGTCGGCATCCCCACCTGGTTCTACGGCCACGAGCCGCCCAACGCCTTCGCGGCGCACATCGCCAAGTACTTCGCCAACGCCACCCGCGAGGACGGCCTGCTGGCCCGTTCCAACGCGGGCGTGGTCTTCCTGCCGGGCGCCGCCGGCACCGTGCAGGAGGTCTTCGACAACGCGACGCCGAACTACTACGAGTCGCGGGGCGAGCCCACGCCGATGGTGCTGGTGGACCGGCGGCACTGGACGGAGAAGCTGCCCGCGTGGCCGCTGCTCACCTCGCTCGCCGAGGGGCGGACCATGGAGTCCCGGATCGCTCTGGTCGACCGGATCGAGGAGGCTCCCGAGGCGCTGAAACGTCTCGGCGGTTAATAAGCAAGCAAAGCCAACGCCCTTGGCAGACAGATGCGTTGACACTGCTTATGCACCGCTTATAGACCAGTGAGGCTCGTGGGTGTGCTGGGGCCGCGTCATCGGGCGTCAGCACCCTCTCCACCCCCCGCATCTGCGCTCCCGTAAAGGACAAACGTGGCAGTCCTGTCCATATTCAGAAGCACGGCATCGCGCCGTGGTGTTCGCGCCCTCGGTGTCGCCTCCGCCTCGGTGGCCCTGGCGATCGGCGCCGCCGGCAACGCTCTCGCCTGCGACATCAGCGAGTTCTCCGCCGCCGCCAAGTGCGAGGGCGACAAGGGCGTCATCACGGTCACCGACGTGGACCCCGCCGGTATCCCCGCCACCGTCAGCGTGTACCTGCAGAACAACGGCGCCGACGCGAAGAAGGTCGGCGAGCAGGTGGTCAAGGGCTCGAGCGAAGGCACCACCATCACCTTCACCGAGGACTGGAAGCCGAACGCCGAGTACCGCATCCACGTCAAGGCCGACAAGTACGTCGACGAGGACATCAAGCCGAACCTCGTGACCCCGGCGACCGCCTGCGACACGGAGGAGACGGAATCCCCCTCCCCGACCCCGTCGGAGAGCTCCCCCGTCCCGTCCGACACCCCGTCCGACGAGACGAAGACGCCGGCACCCTCCACGTCGGCCCCGGCACCGTCGCAGAGCGAGAGCACCGCTCCGGCGGCCGTGCCGAGCAACGCCCCGTCCCCGGCGGCCGGTGAGTCCAACCTCGCCGAGACCGGCGCCAACTCCAACACCGGCGTGATCGTCGGCATCGCGGCGGCCCTGGTCGTTGTCGGTGGCGGCGCGGTCTTCCTCGGCCTGCGCCGTCGCGGAGCGAACGGCAACCGCTGACGCCCGCACCCCCGTACGTGACCGGTGGCCCGTCCCCTGCCCGGGGGCGGGCCACCCTCACATCCGGTCAGCCGAACCTCGCTTTCGCCAGCCAGAGTTCGAGCAGTTCGCGGTCGCCGAGCACCTGGAGCCCGGGCGCGTCCGGCGCGATCCGGCCGTAGAAGGCCAGCAGTACGTCCGTCAGCGGCCCGCGCAGCGCCACGGTCGCCTTCTCGTGGGCTCGGCGCCAGGTGACGCCGTCCTCGGCGAGCTCGATGAACCACTCGGCGTCGAGGCCCGCGGCGGTGTCGGTGGCGTGCAAGTGGATGCTGCGGCCCGGGGCCCGCAGCTCGCGCGCCGGCCCGTCCGGCAGGACCCGCTGCACGAACCGCACGATCTCCAGCCACTCGTCGATCGCGTCGGCGACCACCTCCGCCCTCACCGCCTCGAAGGGCCGGTCCGCCGCAAGGTACGCGTCCGCACCGTGGACGACGAGTTCGTGCGTCATCCGGCGGGCCCAGAAGCCCGCGGTGTGGTCCCCGAACCACGACCACGCCCGCCCGTCCGGTCCGGCCTCGCGCAGCGCGCGCACGACCGTCGCACCGGATTCCGCCAGCCACGCGTCGAGCGCGGCCGCGTCCCCCCGTGCCCCGGGCCCCTCCGCTCCCGGCGCCCGGTCCAGCGGGACGTCCTCCTCGGCACGAGTGCGGACGATCAGCTAGACCCAGCGCAGGGCGCGGCCGACGTGCCGCACGAGGTCCTCCAGGGACCAGTCCGGGCAGGTCGGCACGGTGGCTGACAGGTCGGCGCCCGAGGACAACACGGACCTGAACCGGCCCACTTGGCGGTCGATCTCATCGCAGTAGCGGTCATGCGCGAGGCGTGTCATGTCCGTCACCCTACGAGGGCAAGATCACCCGAGCACCACGATTTCCGCCACGTCGTACTCCACTCCGACCGTGTCCCCGACCTCCGGCGCGGCCCGCAGCGCGCACGCCGCCTCCAGGCGCGGGGCGTCCTCGGGCTGGAGGTGGACGGCGACGTGGGTGCCGCGGAAGGTGCGGGCGGTGACCGTGCAGCGCAGGCCCGCGTCGGCGGCCACCAGGCGCACCCCGGCAGGGCGGACGAGCAGGGTGCGGGCGCCCTGCGGGGCGTCCTCGGGGACCGGCACCTTGCCCCACGGGGTGTCGGCGGCCTGCCCGGTGACGGTCGCGTCGACCACGTTGTCGAAGCCCAGGAAGCGGGCCACGAAGGCGTCGGCGGGCCGCTGCCACACCTGAAGCGGCGTCCCCGACTGGGCGATCCGCCCGTCCCGCATCACCACGACCCGGTCGGCGAGCGCGAAGGCCTCGCCTTGGTCGTGGGTCACGGCGAGCACGGTGGTGCCCAGCCGGCCGAACAGCTCCCGCAGTTCCACCACGAGCCGCTCCCGCAGCGAGCGGTCCAGCTGACCGAGAGGCTCGTCCAGCATGAGCAGCCGGGGCCGGGACGCGAGGGCGCGGGCCAGCGCCACCCGCTGCTGCTCACCGCCGGAGAGCGCGGCGACGGACCGCCGGGCGGCGTCCGGCAGGCCCACCAGCTCCAGCAACTCCCCCACCCGCTCGTGCTGTTCGGCACGGGACGCGCCCCGCATCCGCGGCCCGAAGGCGACGTTCCCGGCCACGTCCCGCTGCGGGAACAGCTGGTGGTCCTGGAACATCAGCCCGACCTCGCGCTTGTGCGCGGGCACGCCGGCCTGGTCCCGCCCGTCCAGCGTCACCCGTCCGGCGTCCAGCGGCTGGAGACCGGCGACCGCCCGCAGCAGCGTCGACTTGCCGCTGCCGCTGGGCCCGAGCACGCACACCACCTCGTGCTCGGCGACATCGAGGTCGACGGTGTCGAGCACGGCCCGCCCGCCGAAGCGGACGGTCGCGCCATCAAGGCTGAGCAGGCTCGGCGGCATGTCTAGAACTCCCCGGTCCGGTCGGTCCGCAGCCGTTCCAGCACCACCAGGGCCACGGCGCACACCAGCATCAGAATCGTCGAAAGGGCCATCGCCTGGCCGTAGTTCATCTCCCCGGGCCGTCCCAGCAGCCGCGCCACGGCCACCGGCAGCGTCGGGTTGTCGGGCCGCGCGATGAACACGGTCGCCCCGAACTCCCCGAGCGACACGGCGAACGCGAACCCGGCGGCCACCAGCAGCGCACGCCGCACCATCGGCAGGTCCACCTCGCGCCACACCCGCCACGGCGACGCCCCGAGCACCGCCGCCGCCTCCCGCAGCCGTACGTCCACCGCCCGCAGCACCGGCAGCATGGTCCGTACGACGAAGGGGACGCCGACCAGCGCCTGCGCGAGCGGCACCAGGATCCAGGAGGAGCGCAGGTCCAGCGGGGGTTCGTCCAGCGCGATCAGGAACCCGAAGCCGACGGTCACGGCGGACACCCCGAGCGGCAGCATCAGCAGGGCGTCGAAGCCGCGTACGAAACGGCCCGCGTCGCGGCGGGTGAGCGCGGCGGCGGCCAGAGCGCCGATCACCACGGCGATGGCGGTGGCGGCGACGGCGTACTGGAGGGAGTTGCCGATCGCCTCGATCGGCGGGACCAGGAAGGTGCCGCCGTCCGCGCGGGTCAGCGCCCGGTAGTAGCCGAAACCGGGTGCGTCCAGGGAGCGCTGGACCAGTACGGCCAGCGGCAGCAGGATCAGTCCGGCGACGGTGACCAGGACCCCCGCCAGCAGCGCCCACTGCCCGGTGCCGCGCGGGCGGCGCGCGATCGTGGCCGCGTCCACCAGTCGCAGGGCCGTCTCCCGCCGCCGTACCGTCCAGGCGTGCACGGCGAGGACGGCGGCGACCGCCACGAACTGGACCAGCGTCAGTACGGCGGCCGTGGACAGGTCGAAGACCTGCGAGGTCTGCCGGTAGATCTCCACCTCCAGGGTGGAGAAGGCGGGCCCGCCGAGGATCTGGACGACGCCGAAGGAGGTGAAGGTAAACAGGAACACCATCAGCGCGGCGGCGGCCACGGCGGGCGCGAGCGCGGGCAGCGTCACCTGCCGCCAGGCCGTCAGCCGCGAGGCGCCGAGCATCCGCGCGGCCTCCTCCTGGCGCGGGTCGAGCTGCGACCAGAGGCCGCCGACGGTGCGGACGACGACGGCGTAGTTGAAGAAGACGTGCGCGAGCAGGATCGCCCACACCGTGGTGTCCAGCCTGAGGCCCCACAGCTCGTCGAGCAGCCCGCCGCGGCCGACCAGCGCCAGGAACGCCGTGCCGACGACGACCGTCGGCAGCACGAACGGCACGGTCACCACGGCCCGCAGCACCTGCTTGCCGGGGAAGTCGAGGCGGGCGAACGCGTAGGCGCCGGGCAGGGCGATCAGCAGGGTGAGCGCGGTGGAGGCCAGCGCCTGCCAGGTGGTGAACCACAGCACCTGCCGGACGTCGGACTGCCCGAGCACCTCCCCGATCCGCCCGAGCTGCCAGGCCCCGTCGACCTTCAGTCCGCGCGCGACGATCGCGGCGACGGGGTAGGCGAAGAACGCCGCGAAGAACGCGACGGGCACGGCCATCAGACCGAGCCGCGCCGCGCTCCCGCGCACGGTCCTCACGCGCTCCACGCGCTCCGCCCGCTTCACCTCACGACGAGCGAGGTCCACGACTTGACCCACTGATCGCGGTTGTCGGCGATCTTCGCCGGGTCCATGGTCCGCGGGTTCTCGGCCGGCGGACCGAACTTCCGGAAGGACTCGGGGATCGCGGCGTCCTTGCGCACCGGATACACGAACATGTTGAGCGGCAGGTCCTCCTGGAACCGCTTGCTCAGCATGAAGTCGAGGAGCGCCTTGCCGCCCTCCGGGTTCTGGGCGTTGCTCAGCAGGCCGGCGTACTCGATCTGGCGGAAGCAGGTGCCCTGGGCGACGCCCGTCGGCGCGGTGTCCGGCTGCGGGTCGGCGTAGATCACCTCGGCGGGCGGCGAGGAGGCGTAGGAGACGACGAGCGGCCGGTCGCCCTTGGCCTTCTTGCCGCCGGACGAGCCGGAGAACTCCTCGTTGTACGCCTGCTCCCAGCTGTCGACGACCTTGACGCCGTTCGCCTTCAGCTTCTTCCAGTAGTCCTGCCAGCCCTCGTCGCCGTACTCGGCGGCGGTGCCGAGCAGGAAGCCCAGGCCGGGCGAGGAACCGGCCGCGTTCTCGGTGACGAGCAGGTCCTTGTACTCGGGCTTGACCAGGTCGTCGAAGGAGTCCGGCGGGGTCAGCCCGTGCTCGCTGAAGTACGCCTTGTCGTAGTTGACGCAGATGTCGCCGGTGTCGACGGGCGTGACCTTGTGGTCGGTGTCGGTCCGGTACGCGGCGTCGACCTGGTCGAGCCCCTTCGCCTCGTACGGCTGGAACAGGCCGTTGTCGAGGGCGCGGGACAGCAGGGTGTTGTCGACGCCGAAGAAGACGTCGCCCTGCGGGTTCTCCTTGGTGAGGATGGCCTTGTTGACGGCCTGCCCGGCGTCGCCGTCCTCCAGGACCTCGACCTTGTAGCCGGAGCTCTTCTCGAAGGCGGCGATGACGTCCTTCGAGACGGCCCACGAGTTGTGGCTGACGAGGGTCACGGTCTTGGAGTCGCCGGAACCCCCGCCGTCCCCGTCGGACGACGATCCGCACGCGGCGAGGCCGCCGGCCATGCCCAGCCCGACGGCGAGGGCGGTGACCTTCTTGGTGATGCTCACTGAATTCCTCCTGGGTGACCAGGAGAAGACGCGGCCCCGCCCGGAACCCCTGGCGAGGGTCCCGGGCAGGGCGCAACAGCTCGAGTGGTGACCGATCTCCCTACCCAGAATGACCTGGGCCAGGTTCGGAGGGTCTGCGGCCGGTGCCGCACTCTCAGCGCTGTGGCGCTCCCCTGTCGGAATATGAAGATGTGATTTCTGTCAGGTCGTACTTCCGCCGGTCAGGTTACCTCTCGCTCGCGGCGAGCTGGCCGCACGCCCCGTCGATCTCCTGGCCACGGGTGTCCCGGATGGTCACCGGCACACCGTGCGCCGCGATCGCCTCCACGAACGCCTTCTCGTCCTCGGGCCGGGAGGCGGTCCACTTGGAGCCGGGCGTCGGGTTGAGCGGGATCAGGTTGACATGCACCGGCTTGCCCTTGAGCAGCCGTCCCAGCCGGTCACCGCGCCAGGCCTGGTCGTTGATGTCGCGGATCAGGGCGTACTCGATGGACAGCCGGCGTCCCGACGTCGCCGCGTACTCGAACCCGGCGTCCAGCACCTCGCGCACCTTCCACCGCGTGTTCACGGGCACGAGGGTGTCGCGCAGCTCGTCGTCGGGGGCGTGCAGGGAGATGGCGAGGCGGCACTTGAAGCCCTCGCCGGTGAAGCGGTGGATCGCCGGGACGAGGCCGACCGTGGAGACGGTGATGCCGCGCTGGGACAGGCCGAGTCCGTCCGGCTCGGGGTCGGTGAGGCGGCGGATGGCGCCGACGACCCGGTTGTAGTTGGCGAGGGGCTCGCCCATGCCCATGAACACGATGTTGCTGAGCCGGGCCGGCCCGCCGGGGACCTCGCCGTCCCTGAGCGCCCGCATGCCGTCCACGATCTGGTGGACGATCTCGGCCGTCGACAGGTTGCGGTCCAGGCCGGCCTGGCCGGTGGCGCAGAACGGGCAGTTCATGCCGCAGCCCGCCTGGGAGCTGATGCACATGGTCACCCGGTCCGGGTAACGCATGAGGACGGACTCGACGAGGGTCCCGTCGAACAGCTTCCACAGCGTCTTGCGGGTGGTGCCCTGGTCGGTCGAAAGATGCCGCACGACCGACATCAGCTCGGGCAGCAGTGCCTCCCGGAGCCCCTCGCGGGAACCGGCCGGGATGTCGGTCCACTGCTCGGGGTCGTGCGCGTACCGCGCGAAGTAGTGCTGCGAGAGCTGCTTGGCGCGGAACGGCTTCTCGCCGATTGCGGCGACGGCCTCCTTGCGCTCGGCGGGCGTGAGGTCGGCGAGGTGCCGCGGCGGCTTCTTGGCTCCGCGGGGGGCGACGAATGTGAGTTCTCCGGGCTTAGGCATGACGTTCCCAGTGTCGCAGATCGGTACCGGGGCGATTAGGCCGTCGAGGTGGGACGCGTATCACGACGTGATCCCGTCGAGGAAGTTCAGGACGGCCCGGACGACCCGGCTCCTGCGGCGGTGTGCCGGGCCGCAGTACTGGCGCCTTCTCCAGCGTCGGGGCCGTGACACCGGTGCGTCGCACCAGTCGCACGACGGTGTTCTCTTCCGTCGGTTTCTGAACATGCTTCCCCCCTGTGGCCTGGCAGGACCGAGCCCCGCCACCAACTGGGCGGCGGAGCTCGGTCACTGGCTGACGACCGGCCCTCAGCCCGACCCGACGAAGATCACCAGCAGCAGCCACACCACCGGCGCCGTCGGCAGCAGGGAGTCCAGGCGGTCCATGATGCCGCCGTGGCCCGGCAGCAGCGTGCCCATGTCCTTGATGCCGAGGTCCCGCTTGATCATGGACTCGCCGAGGTCGCCGAGGGTGGCGCTGACGGCGACCGCGAGGCCGAGGACCAGGCCCTGCCACCAGGTGCCGCCGTCGATCGCGAACTGCATGCACAGCGCGCCCGCCGCCATCGCGAAGGCGACCGCGCCGAGCAGGCCCTCGCGGGTCTTGCCGGGGCTGATGCGCGGGGCGAGCTTGGTCCTGCCGAAGCGCCAGCCGACGGCGTACGCCCCGGTGTCGCTGACGACGGTGAGGACCAGGAAGGTCAGGACACGCCAGGCGCCGTCGTCCGCCATCAGCATCATCGCGACGAACGTGGCGAGGAACGGCACGTAGAACGCGGCGAACAGGCCCGCGGTGACGTCCTTGAGATACCCCTCCGGCGGCTCGGTCATCCGCCAGACCAGCACCGCCAGTGCCGTGAGCGCCATGGCGACCCACGCGCCCTCGGAACCCCGTACGTAGCCGGCGACGACCATCGCCGCGCCGCCGACGGCGAGCGGCACGAGGGGCGCCTTGATGCCCTTGCGCTCATCGAGCCGCTTGGTCAGCTCCCACAGGCCCACCACGACGGCGACCGCGATCACGCCGACGAAGACGGCCTTGACCACGAACAACGACGCGATGATCACCGCGCCGAGTCCGAGGCCGACCCCTATCGCGGCACCCAGGTCGCGCCCCGCGCTCTTCTTCGGCGGCTGCGGCAGGGGCTGCGCCGGCTGCGGGGCGTCGGGCATGGGCTCCGGATTCCGCGGCGCCGCCGCATACGGCTGCGCCGACTGGCTGTCGTCGAACAGGGGACCGCTCAGCCGAGCGGCCCCCTGGTCGTCGTCCTGGTCTCCGCCGTGTTCGGGTACGTCGGGCACGATGGGCATGGGGCGAGTCTGCTGCGCGTAGTGCGCATCGTACGCGGGACCCGCCGGGGCAGCCCCCTGGACAGGTCCCCGGTCGGACGGCCCCCAGTACCCGGCTTGTGGCGGCGCTCCCCAGGAAGAGTCGTTCATCAGACCTCGAGCAGCTCCGCTTCCTTGTGCTTCAGGAGCTCGTCCACCTGGGCGACGTACTTGGCGGTGGTGTCGTCGAGCTCCTTCTCCGCACGGCGGCCCTCGTCCTCACCGACCTCGCCGTCCTTGATGAGCTTGTCGATCGCGTCCTTGGCCTTGCGGCGCACGGAGCGGATCGAGACCTTGGCGTCCTCGCCCTTGCCCTTGGCGACCTTGATGTAGTCGCGGCGGCGCTCCTCGGTGAGCTCGGGGAACACCACCCGGATGATGTTGCCGTCGTTGCTGGGGTTGACGCCCAGGTCGGAGTCGCGGATCGCCTGCTCGATGTTGCGCAGGGCCGTCTTGTCGAAGGGGGTCACCACGGCCATGCGCGGCTCGGGCACGGAGAACGAGGCCATCTGGTTGATCGGCGTCGGCGCGCCGTAGTACTCGGCCACGATCTTGTTGAACATCGCCGGGTGCGCACGGCCGGTGCGGATCGCGGCGAAGTCCTCCTTGGCGACCACGACGGCCTTCTCCATCTTCTCCTCGGCCTCGAGGAGGGTCTCTTCGATCACCACTTGCTCCTGCGTGTCTTGAGTAGGCCCGGCTGCGGTCCCCTGTCGGAGCTGCGGCCGGCTGCGTCGCGTTCTTCCTGCACGGTTCCCGACCGGCGGGACATTGTCCATCCCCCGGCCCGGTCCCGTCCCGTCCGTCCCCCGGACAGGTGGTGTCCACGGACGGGGGGTGCTTCTCCGGTCAGTCCCGACTGCCCTGGTCACCCACAAGCGTGCCGATCTTCTCACCCTTGACGGCGCGGGCGATATTGCCCTCCTTCAGCAGCTCGAAGACCACGATCGGGAGGCTGTTGTCGCGGCAGAGCGTGACGGCCGTCGCGTCGGCGACCTTCAGGTCGCGGGTGATGACCTCGCCGTAGCCGAGCGCGTCGAACTTCACGGCGTCCGGGTTGGTCTTCGGGTCGGAGTCGTAGACCCCGTCCACGCCGTTCTTGCCCATGAGCAGGGCCTCGGCGTCGATCTCGAGGGCGCGCTGGGCGGCGGTGGTGTCGGTGGAGAAGTAGGGCATGCCCATGCCCGCGCCGAAGATGACCACGCGGCCCTTCTCCAGGTGGCGCACGGCGCGCAGCGGGATGTACGGCTCGGCGACCTGGCCCATGGTGATGGCGGTCTGCACGCGGCAGTCGACGCCCTCCTTCTCCAGGAAGTCCTGGAGGGCCAGGCAGTTCATCACGGTGCCGAGCATGCCCATGTAGTCGGAGCGGGCGCGGTCCATGCCGCGCACCTGCAGTTCGGCGCCGCGGAAGAAGTTGCCGCCGCCGATGACGACGGCGATCTGAGCGCCGTCGCGTACGACGGCCGCGATCTCGCGGGCGATGGCGTGCACCACGTCGGGGTCGACGCCCAGGCCCCCACCGCCGGAGAAGGCCTCTCCTGACAGCTTCAGCATGAAGCGGCCGCGTACTTTGCCGTCGTCGCTCTTCTCGGCATTGGTGGTCATGGAGATCTCGCCTCTTTTACGTGGTCACACACACGAAGAAGGCCACTGCCGGTGGGGGCGTGTTTCGCATCCCATACGCGGCAATGGCCTCCTCGTCAGATCTGCTGTCGTCCGCCGCCGCGCGCGCGTGCGCCTCGGCATGCGCGTACGGCGCCGACGACTGCTGTCGACCCTACCGGGGTCGGGCGTCCGTCGCGGTACGGACTCAGATGCCGACCTTGATGCGCGAGAAGCGCTTCAGGGTGACACCGGCCTCTTCCAGCACCTTCTGGACGGACTTCTTGTTGTCCAGGGCGTAGGGCTGGCCGAGCAGGGTGGCGTCCTTGAAGAAGCCGTTGAGGCGACCCTCGACGATCTTCGGCAGGGCGGCCTCGGGCTTGCCCTCGGCGCGGGTGGTCTCCTCGGCGACGCGGCGCTCGGACTCGACGACCTCGGCCGGGACCTCGTCCTTGGAGAGGTACTTCGGCGCGAAGGCGGCGATGTGCTGGGCGACGCCCTTGGCGATCTCGGCGTTCGGCTTGTCCAGCTCGACGAGGACACCGATCTGCGGGGGCAGGTCGGGCATCGTGCGGTGCATGTACGCGGTCACGAAGCCGCCGGAGAACTGCGCGAAGCGGTCCAGGACGATCTTCTCGCCGAGGTTGGCGTTGGCCTCGTCCACGAACGCCTGGACGGTCTTGCCGGGCTCGATCTCGGAGGCGAGGAGCGCCTCGATGTCGGCCGGGGCGGCCTTGGCGACGTGCTCGGCGATGGCCGTGGCGACGTTCTGGAACTTGTCACCCTTGGCGACGAAGTCCGTCTCGCACTTCAGCTCGACGATGACACCCGAGGTGTTGTCGTCGGCGATGATCGAGACGACGGCGCCGTTCTCGGCGGAGCGGCCCTCGCGCTTGGCGACGCCC
Source organism: Streptomyces sp. AC602_WCS936 (assembly GCF_019049125.1). Lineage (NCBI taxonomy): Bacteria > Bacillati > Actinomycetota > Actinomycetes > Kitasatosporales > Streptomycetaceae > Streptomyces > Streptomyces sp. AC602_WCS936. The sequence continues at coordinate 41,603 of NZ_JAGMUF010000021.1, forward strand.
TTCTGGCCCTTGATGCGGAGCGCCTCGACGGCCTTCTCGACGTTGCCCTCGGCCTCGTCCAGCGCCTTCTTGCAGTCCATCATGCCGGCGCCGGTGAGCTCGCGGAGCTTCTTGACGTCGGCGGCGGTGTAGTTCGCCATGATTCCGGAATCTCTCTCGAAGTCTGAAGATCTACGGGCGCCGGACGGCGGGGGCTTCGTGGGCCCCCGCCGTCCAGAACCCGAAGGTGGTGAGGGGTCAGGCCTGCTCGGCGTCCGCGGCAGGGGCCTCGGCGGCAGGGGCTTCGGCGGCGGGCGCCTCGGCGGCCGGGGCGGCCTCGGCGGCCGGAGCCTCGGCGGGCTTCTCGGCCTCGGCGGCGGGCGCCTCCTCGGCCTTCTTCTCGCCCTCGAGCAGGTCGCGCTCCCACTCGGCCAGCGGCTCGCCGGCGGCCTTGTCACCCTCGGCGGCCTTGCCGGCGCCGGAGCGGGCGATGAGGCCCTCGGCGACGGCGTCGGCGATCACGCGGGTGAGCAGGGTGACGGAGCGGATCGCGTCGTCGTTGCCCGGGATCTTGTAGTCGACCTCGTCGGGGTCGCAGTTGGTGTCGAGGATGGCGACGACCGGGATGTTGAGCTTCCGGGCCTCGCCGACCGCGATGTGCTCCTTCTTGGTGTCCACGATCCAGACGGCGCTGGGCACCTTGGACATCTCGCGGATACCGCCGAGGGTCTTCTCCAGCTTGGCCTTCTCGCGGGAGAGGACCAGCAGCTCCTTCTTGGTGAGGCCGGAGGCGGCCACGTCCTCGAAGTCGATCTGCTCGAGCTCCTTCAGGCGCTGCAGGCGCTTGTAGACGGTCGAGAAGTTGGTGAGCATGCCGCCCAGCCAGCGCTGGTTGACGTAGGGCATGCCGACGCGGGTGGCCTGCTCGGCGATGGCCTCCTGCGCCTGCTTCTTCGTGCCGACGAACATGACCGTGCCGCCGTGGGCGACGGTCTCCTTGACGAACTCGTAGGCGCGGTCGATGTACGACAGCGACTGGAGCAGGTCGATGATGTAGATGCCGTTGCGCTCCGTGAAGATGAAGCGCTTCATCTTCGGGTTCCAACGACGGGTCTGGTGACCGAAGTGGACGCCGCTTTCCAGCAGCTCCCGCATCGTGACGACGGCCATGGCCGTATCTCCTTGAGTTTCTCGGTTGTGCCGCGCGAGCCGGACGGCTCCCGCGCCTGACGCCCGCGACGCGCCTGCCACAAGGGACCGAGGGGCGCTGACACGAGCCTTGACCGGCCTCGTGTCGGGGCGTGCGAAGTCGACCCGGTGACCCGGATCGCCATCAGAAGTGTACGGGACCCGCGGGGTACCGGGTGACGCGGCTGTCCACAACCGGCGAACGGTCCACACGACGGAGCGGCGACCGGCGGAGTGCGGGACGGTTTCCGGCATGCGAACGAGGCGATGGGCGAGTGCGGGTGTGTGGGTGGCGCTGCTGCTGACGGTCGTGGCCCCGGGGCGGCCGCGACCGGTGCCGACGGTGGCGGGAGCGGCCGGGGGTGCGGCGGACGGACCGGCCGGGGGTGCCGTGTCGGGTCCGGCCGGGCGTGCCGTGTCGGGTCCGTCCGGAGGCGCCGTGTCGGGACTGGCCGCGACGGCGGTGAAGGTCTCGGGCGTCGACCGGCTCCCGGAGCCGGGGCCGCCGGACGCGGGGCCCTCGGACTCGGGGCCGCCGGACTCGAGGGCGCCGGATTCGAGGGCGCCGGACTCGGGGGCGCCCGAACCGGCGATGCCCGGCCCGGAGAGGCCGGCGGCGAGGATGCCCGGCCCTGGGGTGCCGGACCCAGGCGTGCCGGACCCAGGAGGTCCGGTCGTGGCGCGTGGCTGGCCGGTCGGTGACCGGCCGGCGGTGCTGCGGGGCTGGGAGCCTCCGGCGACCCCGTACGGCCGGGGCCACCGCGGCGTGGACCTCGCCGCACCGGCCGGGGCACCGGTTCGGGCGGTGGCGGCCGGGAAGGTGTCGTTCGCGGGGCGGGTGGCGGGGCGGGGCGTCGTCTCGGTCGAGCTGACGGGGACGGGGGATCCACCGCTGCGTACGACGTACGAACCGGTGGCGGTGTCGGTGTCGGTGGAGAAGGGAGACGAGGTCGCGGCCGGGGAGGTGCTCGGCACGGTGGAGCCGACGGGCTCGCACTGCACGGGCTGCCTGCACTGGGGCTTGCTGCGCGGCGACGTCTACCTGAACCCGCTCTCCCTGCTCCCGCCCTGGCTGCTCGACGGAGGGCCTCCGGTGCTGCTGCCGGTCCTCGGGGTACCGGAGCCCGCCCGGCCACGGGCGTAGCGAACGTGGGCGTCGCCCTACGGCTGCGGGCCCCTGCGGCTCCGAGACCGCACGCCGGCCTCGCACCGGCCACGGGGCACCCGGCGGGTGCCCGGCGCGCCGCGCACGCCGAGGGGATGCCGGGAGCCCTCTCCGGGCGGGGCCGTCAGCCCCGTACGCCCCGCAGTGCCATGGAGACCGCCGCCTCGGTGATCGCCGTCGGTTCCTCCGCCGCGCCCAGCTCGATCCGGCGTACGGCCGCGTCCACGACGCCCTGCAGCAGCATCGCCGCCAGCCGGGGCTGGTCGTGCCCCATCTGCCCCAGCGCCTCGACGATCATCGCGATCAGCCCGCCGTGCGCCGCGCGGATCTTCTCCCGCGCGCCGGCGTCCAGCTCGCTCGCGGAGATCGCCACGACGGCCCGGTGCCGCCGGTCCCCGACAAGGTCGAGCTGCTTGCGGACGTACGCCTCGACCTTGCCCGCGGGGTTCGTCTCGCGCTCCATCGCCGCCTCGACCTCCGCGGCCCAGACCGGGAAGTCGACGGCGCACAGCTCCTCGACGACAGCGGCCCGCGACCGGAAGTACTCGTAGACGGACGACCGGGCGAGGCCCGTACGCTCGGCGAGGGCGGGGAAGGTCAGCGCCTCCGTCCCGCCGTCGGACAGCAGGGAGCGGGCCGCGTCCAGCAGGGCGGCACGCTGCATCGACCGGTGCTCGGCCACGGAGGCCGCTCGAATCCTTGGCACGTCACCACTTTACGGACGCGACCCCGCGTACGGGAGTCGCTCACCCGCCCGCACGACCGCCGACCGGGTCACAGGGAGCGCCGGCCACCGGGCGCGAGCGCGGCTCAGCGGCCGAATCCGGCGAGCTTCGCCCGCAGTTGCAACACCGACTTGGTGTGGATCTGGCTGACCCGGCTCTCCGTCACACCCAGCACGTTCCCGATCTCGGCGAGCGTGAGCCCTTCGTAGTAGTACAGCGTGACGACGGTCTTCTCCCGCTCGGGCAACGTGTTGATCGCGCGCGCCAGGAACCGCCGCAGCTCCCGGTCCTCGGCGACCTCCACCGGATTGTCGGCAGCGGTGTCCTCCAGCGTGTCCATGAGGCTCAGCCGGTCCCCGCCCTCGCCCCCGGCGTGCAGCAACTCCTCCAGCGCCACCACGTTGGCCAGCGACAACTGGCTGAACACGGCATGGAGGTCCTCCACCGCGATCCCCATCTCGACGGCCACCTCGCTCTCCGACGGGGTGCGGCGCAGCCGGGCCTCCAGCGTCGCGTAGGCACGCTCGACGTTGCGGGCCTTCTGCCGCACCGACCGCGGGATCCAGTCCAGGGCCCGCAGCTCGTCGATCATCGCGCCCCGGATGCGGGTGATCGCGTAGGTCTCGAACTTGATCTCCCGGTCGACGTCGAACTTCTCGATCGCGTCGATCAGCCCGAACACACCCGAGGAGACGAAGTCCGCCTGCTCGACGTTGGGCGGCAGTCCCACGCTCACCCGGCCCGCCACGTACTTCACGAGGGGCGAGTAGTGCAGGATCAGCTGTTCCCGCAGCCGCTCGTCCCCCGTCGCCTTGTACGACCGCCACAGCTCATCGAGCGTCGAGGGGGCGGGCGGTCGCACGCTGCCACCGTCGCGGGCGGCTGGGGGGATCGCCGCCCGGTCGGACCCGGAGGTGTGCTGGGGCATTCGTCGCCTTGTGCCGTTCTGCCGTGATCTGGTGTGCCTGGTGAGGCCGCCGGTCTGCTGTCTGGTTGTCGCCTGTTGTCCGTGTTCTGCGTGGGGGTCCTCGTGAGCGTAGCGTGACTGGACTGTCGCGGTGCGCGAAGAGTGGAGCGAGGGCGGTACGCAGATACGTTCCGCTGAACGCTCTACAGGGGGGACGATGATCGCTCTGCGTGATCACTCCAATACCTCAACTGCCTGAATTCCCAAGGGCGTCGGGGTTCCCCCGGACGGCCGAACACGCAGCGTCAGGACGGAGGGCGGCCACCGCGGACCGAGATCATTGCCTGGCGTGTCAACTTCCAGCCGTCGCCGTGTCGTTCGACGTAACCAAGTGCTCGAAGTTCGTACAGTCTCGCGATCGCGTCGTCCTGTGTGGTCTGGGCCCGGCGCGCGACCTCGCCCGCCGTCGCCGCTCCGCGCGCGGGGAGCCCGGCCAGCACCTGACGGGTGCGGGACTCCAGCAGGTCGGTGGGGAGCACCGGCCCACGCCGGTCCGGAGGCACCTCGCCCATGTCCCCGACCAGTTCCACGACCTCGGCGGCATCGCCGACGAGCACCGCGTCGCCGCGCAGCAGCTCGTGCACTCCCGCGGACAGCGCGCTGGTGGCCGGCCCGGGCACGCCCATCGTGTGCCGGCCCAGACGCTGGGCGGCCCGTGCGGTGACCAGCGAGCCGCTGCGGTAGGCGGCCTCGACGACCACCGTGCCCCGGGTGAGCGCGGCGATCACGCGGTTGCGCAGGATGAATCTGCTCGGCGTCGGATGATCGCCCGGTGGCAGCTCCCCGACGACCAGGCCCTGCTCCGCGATCCTGGTGATCAGCCTGGCGTGCCCGGGCGGATAGGGGCGGTCGACGCCGCAGGCCAGCACGGCCGCCGTGGCTCCGCCCGCGCCGAGGGCGCCCCGGTGGGCGGCGCCGTCGATCCCGTAGGCGCCCCCGGACACCACGACCCAGCCGCGTTCCGCCAGTCCGGCGGCGAGCGTGACCGCCATGTGTGCTCCGTACTCGGTGCAGGCGCGGGCGCCCACGACGGCCACCGACCTGAGCGCCCACATCCGCAGACTGGGCCTGCCACGCACCCACAGTCCGAGGGGCCGGGCGTCCCCCAGGTCGTCGAGCGGGCCCGGCCATTCCACGGTCCCGGGCGTCACGAACCGCACCCCCGCCGCCCGCGCGACGGCGAGGTCCCGACGGGGGTCGGCACGCACCGCCCGCGCGCAGAGGCCGGCCCACCGTTTCGGGCTCACGCCCGGCAGGGGGCGCACGCCCCCGCGCAGCCGCCGCACCACGTCGGCGACACCGCGCTCACGCACCCACCGGCCACCGGTCTCGTCCCCGGGCTCGATGACCCTGGTGAGGAATGCGCGGCCGAGCAGCTCGTCGTCGTCAGTCCAGGCGCCGGCCGCCTCACCGTCGCCCCCACGCGAGTCCTCACCTTCCGGCGGAGCCTCACGTCCTTGCGAAATCTCGAGGTCCCGCAGGTCTCCCCATCCGCCCGCCTCCTCGCGACCACGCAGGTCTTCACGCCCACGCGAGTCCCCGGAGCCACGCGCCTCCCCGTCCCCGTTCACGTCAGCGCCCCCAGGGTCATGGGCACGCCACGCGGCACTCCCGTGCGCAGTTGCAGCGCCAATGCGACGTCCCGTGCGTCGGGCCGGTCGTGGCCGACGAGGTCGGCGACGGTCCAGGAGACGCGCAGTACCCGGTCGAGGCCCCGGGCGGTGAGCGCGCCCCGCTCCAGGCTGCGCTCGGCCTCCTCCAGCGCGCCCGGTGCGGCGTGCCAGCGGCTGCGCAGCTCTCGTCCGGGCACCTCGCTGTTGGACCGCCACGGAGTGCCGTCGAGGCGTACGGCCGCCCGTTCGCGGGCCGCCCGCACCCGGTCGGCGACCCTCGCGGTGGTGTCGCCCCGGAAGCCCTCCCCGGCCAGTTGGCCGCGCGTGAGGCGCTCCACCTCGACCCGCAGGTCGACGCGGTCCAGCAGCGGGCCGGACAGCCTGGCCTGGTAGCGGCGGATCGCCGCGGAGGGGCACTCGCACAGCTCGTCGTTCCGTGAGAACCGCCCGCACGGGCAGGGATTGGCGGCGAGCACCATCAGGAACCGCGCCGGGAACCGCACCACGCCCGCACTGCGCGCGATGACGACGTGCCCGGACTCCAGCGGCTGCCGCAGGGCGTCGAGGGCCTGGCTGCTGAATTCGGGTGTCTCATCCAAAAACAGGACGCCTCGGTGAGCCAGGGAGACGGCTCCCGGCCGCGCGATGCCGGGGCCGCCGCCGACCAGGGCCTGCATCGTGGCGGAGTGGTGCGGTGCGCAGTAGGGAGCCACGTCGATCAGGGGTTTGCCCGGCGGCAGCAGACCCGCGACCGAGTGCACGGCGGTGACCTCCAGCGACTCCGTCCGGTGGAGCCGCGGCAGGATGGCCGGCAGCCGCTCGGCGAGCATCGTCTTGCCGGCGCCGGGCGGCCCCTCCAGGAACAGGTTGTGTCCGCCGGCCGCGGCGACCTCCACCGCCGTGCGCGCCGACTCCTGGCCCACGACGTCGGCGAGGTCGCGACCGTTCTCGTACTGCGCCGTGCCCATGCTGTGCATCCCGGTGGCGGCGCCGGTGCCGGGCATGCGCAGGCCCGCCAGGAGCGGGTCGGGCCGGCCCTGGTGGTCCTGTTCCTCCTCCGGCACGGGCTCGTCGGCGAGGACGGCGATCAGCTGGCGCAGGCTGCGCACGCCGAGCACCGAGACGTCGGGCACCAGGGACGCCTCGGCGGCGGCGCACTCGGGCACGACGACCTGCTCGTAGCCGGCCTCCGCCGCGGCCAGGACCGCCGGGAGGATGCCGCGCACCGGCCGTACCCGTCCGTCCAGGCCCAGCTCGCCGATCATCACGATGTCGGCGAGCACGCGGGGGTCGATCCGCTCCGCGGCACCGAGGACGGCCGCGGCGACCGCCATGTCGAAGCCGCTGCCGCTCTTCGGCACCGACGCCGGGCTGAGTCCCACTGTCAGCTTCTTCTGCGGCCACTCGGCGCCCGAGTTCACGACCGCGGCCCGCACCCGGTCCCGGCTCTCGGTCAGGCTCTTGTCCGGCAGCCCCACCAGCGTGAACGCCGCCACGCCCGGCTCCAGGTCGGCCTGGACCTCGACGACCACGCCCTCGACGCCGGCGAGCGCCACGGAGCACGTACGCGCGAACCCCATCACGCCACCCCCCGGGCGTGCTCGACCACCGGGGCCCCGCGCTGCGGGAGGAGCACCCCGACCAGGTCGATGCGGACGCCGCCGGGCGGGGCCCCGCCGTGGGTCTGGATCCAGCGTTCGGCGAGCCGCCGCAGCCGCTCCGCCTTCTCGGGGGTCACCGCGGCCATCGGGTGCTCGAAGGAGCCGCCCCTGCGCGTCTTGACCTCGCAGACGACCAGGACGTCCCCGTCCCGGGCGACGATGTCGATCTCACCGGTCCGGCCACAGCGCCAGTTGCGCTCCAGGACCGTCATGCCGGCCCCGGTCAGCCGGCGGGCGGCGAGCGTCTCGCCGTACTTGCCCATCGCACCTCGTGCGTTCATGTCGGCACCACCTCCGGCGCCAACGATGAGGGCAGCTCAGCGAGCTATTGGATCTTGGTGGACGGTCGGACGACTGTGGACAACCTTGTCACCCACACGGGTGAAAGGCGCGGATCGTCAGCCGCTGGGAAGTTCGAGATCGCTCTTGTTGAGCTCCTCGATGTTCACGTCCTTGAACGTCAGGACTCGCACCTGCTTCACGAACCGAGCCGGGCGGTACATGTCCCACACCCAGGCATCGGCCATGGACACCTCGAAGAAGACCTCTCCCTGGACCGAGTGCACCTGCATCTCGTAGTCGTTGGTGAGGTAGAAACGCCGCTCGGTCTCGATCACGTATTTGAACAGACCGACGACGTCGCGGTACTCCCGGTAGAGCTTGAGCTCCATCTCGGTCTCGTACTTCTCGAGGTCCTCGGCGCTCATGGCATGTTCCCCTTCAGCCGTGCGGTCCCACCATTGTGCGCCAGTCCCGTGAGCCCCTAGACGATTTCGGTGTCCAGAGTCACCGGCCCGGCCGGGGGACCTTCGTCGAGCAGCTTGCGCAGCAGCTCGGCGAGTCTGGTCGGATACACCGTCTCATGTGCCCGGGTCAGTTCCCGACACGTCCACCAGCGCGCTCCGGCGACGCTGCGCCGCTCCAGTTCGGTCAGCCCGAGGGCCTGGGTCGCGGTCTGCTGCGTCCGGGCCAGGTAGTACCACTCGTCCTGGTCCCAGCGGCGGCCCGCGAAGGGGAAGGAGCATCTGCGCCGCCACAGCACCGGGCCGAGGTCGATGTCGGTGATGCCGGTCTCCTCCGCGAGCTCCCGCCGTGCGGCCTCCTCACGGGTCTCGTCGCCCTCCACACCGCCGCCCGGGGTGAACCACCAGTCGTCGGCCGGGTCGTCCGGTTCGTGGCCGTGCAGGAGCAGGATGCGGTCCTCGGGGTCGAGCAGCACCACCCGGGCGACCCTGCGCAGTCCGCCCTCGTAGGTGTCCTGACCGGCCGGTGTCGTCTCAGCGGCCACCGGTGCTCCCCGTCCCCGTCCGGGAGCGGGCGGCCCGCTTGGCGAAGGGCCCGTACGCGGCACCGCCGAGGATCAGCACCGCGCCGGCGACGACCAGCCCGACCACTGTCCTGAGCGGACCGGGTGAGGAGAGGCCGCCCAGCGTCTCGAAGCCGGTCGGACGCTCCAGCATGCCGTTCATGGGCCAGACCACGGCGTCGACGCGGGCGTCCACGGTGGAGCGCGACACGGTGCCGCCGGCGGCGTCGGTGAGGTGGGCGGTGGAGTCCACGGAGCTGTCGCGCTCGTCACCGAGCAGGAACAGGCGGCCCTCGGGAACGGTCACGGTGGGGAAGCCGCTGGTCTCGGCCGGCGTACCGGCGGGCAGGTACGGCTCGTCGATCACCTTGCCGTTGACCTTGAGCCTGCCCTCCTGGCAGCAGGAGACGGTGTCCCCGCCGACGGCGACGACCCGCTTGACCATCGGGGCGTTGGCCCAGGTCGCGTCCTTGAAGACGACGACGTCACCGCGGCGCACGTCGGCGCCGTCGATGCGCTGCGCCAGCACCCGGTCACCGGCGTCGATGGCCGGCGTCATGGAGCTGGTCGGCACGGTGTAGGGGCGGTAGACCACCGCTCCCCAGGCGAAGCCCCCGAGGAACAGCACCAGACCGAGCGCCACGGCGAGGCCGGACAGCCGCTGCCCGGTCCGGCTGCCCACCGGGCCCTTGCTCCCGCCGCCTCGCGGGGCCGTACGTGTCGTGCTCTCGCCACCCATGAAGCCGCACCTTACCCGGCGGTACCGGAACGGGGCAGCCCCTCCCGGAGCCCGGGAGGGGCCGCTCTTCGCGTGGTGTCGGCCGTCGGCGGCCGCGGTGGCGGGTGCAGGACCCGGGGCGCCTCAGCGGGTCTCGGCGGCGGCGACGCGCCTGCGGCGCCACCAGACGACCGGAACGACCCCGGCGACCGCCAGGCCCTGGGGCGCGACCGACAGCGCGGCGGCGGCCGACGACCGGGCCCCCGGACCGTCGGCCTGCAGGCCGGCCTGGTCGAAGGTGTCCGGGACCGGCAGGGTGTCCCAGCGGTTCATCGGCCAGGCGATCACGATGGCGCGGCCGACGACCTCCTTCACCGGGACCATGCCGCCGTGCTCGTCGGACTGGTTGTAGCGGGAGTCCCGGGAGTTCTGCCGGTGGTCGCCCATGACCCAGATGTGGCCCTCGGGGACCTTGACCTTGAACTGGCCGCCCTGGTCGTCGACGCTGCACGGCGTGTTGCCGGGGTAGACGTACGACTCCTCGTTCAGGGCCACGCCGTTGACCTTGACCGGGCCGGTGCCCTCGCACTCGACGGTGTCGCCGCCGACCCCGATGACGCGCTTGATCAGGTCCTTCTCGTCGGCGGACGGCATCAGGCCGATCCAGCTGAGGACCGTCTGCAGTGCGTTCGGGTCGGGCGTCGGCTCGCCGGCCAGCCAGTCGTCCGGGTCGTGGAAGACGACGATCTCGCCGCGCTCGGGTTCCGAGCCGAACCAGGGGGTGAGCTTGTCGACCAGGACGCGGTCATTGATCGTGAGCGTGTTCTGCATCGAGGCGGACGGGATCGAGAACGCCTGCACCAGGAAGGTCTTGATCAGCAGCGCGAGCACCAGCGCGATGCCGATCAGGATCGGCAGCTCCTTCCAGAAGGAGCGCTGCTTCTTGGCCGCCGTGGCCTTGGGGGGCGGCGTTCCGCCCACGCCCTCGTCCTCGGTCCCGTTCTGTTCGTCCGTCACCCTGCCGTCCTCGGTCCCGGAATCGTGCCCGGAGGCCGGGGCGCCGTCCGGGGACGGGCCGGCCGCTTCCACGGGGCGTCCGCGGTTCTCCTCGCCGTCGTGTCCGGACCGTGCGCCAACCGCCACATCCCCCACGCCAACTCCTCACTCTCTGCCACCGCCTGCGCCGTACACGGTGCAGGCCCACCACTCCCATAACGAGCGGGAGTTCCGCAGGGGTCGGGAGTTGAATCATCGCGTTCGGATCGTAGGGGGCAACCCTATGCGACAGCCCGGCGGCGGCGGTCGAGGCGGAGGCCGAGTCGGACACGGACGCATACGTTTTCGGTTCGTCCAGGGTCGTCCAGTGGCCGAACGGCCAGGCGATCACCATGGCCCGCCCCACCACCTCGTCCTCGGACACCGTGCCGAAGTCGGTGTCCTGGTGCGCGCGGGAGTCGGCGGAGTTGGACCGGTGGTCGCCCATCACCCACAGCCGGCCCTCGGGGACCGTGACGTCGAAGGGCGTCCTGGAGGGGGCGTCACCGGGGTACAGGTAGTCCTCGTTCAGGGGGACACCGTTGACGGTGACGCGTCCCCGGGTGTCACAGCACTTGACCCGGTCCCCGCCCACGCCGACGACCCGCTTGATGAGGTCCTTCTCGTCGTCGGAGGGCAGCAGGCCGATGAAGGCGAGGCCTTCCTTGACCTGCTTGATGACGACGGGGTCGTCCTTCTTGGTGGTCTGCTCGCCCTGGAGCCAGCCGCCGGGATCGCGGAAGACCACGACGTCGCCGCGCTGCGGCTTCGAGCCGAACCAGGGAGTGAGCTTGTCCACCAGGACCCGGTCACCGATCCGGATGGTCTGCTCCATGGAGCCGGACGGGATCACGAACGCCTGGACGAGGAAGGTCTTCAGCACCAGCGCTATCAGGACGGCCACACCGATGAGGAGGGGTATCTCCTTGACCGCGCCGCGCCTGCGGCGCCGCTTGACCTTGCGCTGCAGCTTGCGCCGCTCGGCCCGGGACCGGCCACCCGACGGCGGGCCGGTGCGCCGTGAACCGGTGGGCAGCAGGTTCTCCGTGGGGCTGCTGGGCGCTCCGCGCGGTTTCCCCCGGCTACCCATCGGCGCCCTCGGACCGGCGCGCACCGCCGGACGCTCCACCGGAGGTGGGACCGGCCGTACCCCCTGACACGCCGCCCGCCGCGCCACCGGCCGCTCCGTCCGCCTCCGCGTCCGGCACGCGCGCGTAGGCGTCGGGGCGGTCGAGGTGGGTGGCGTGGCCGAAGGGCCAGAGGATCCAGTCCGCGCGGCCGATCACCTCGTCGACGGGGATCATGCCGCCGCCCGGCGAGCCCAGGTGGTCGCGGGAGTCGCTGGAGGCCGAGCGGTGGTCGCCCAGGACGAACAGGGTGCCGTCGGGGACGACGACGTCGAAGGGCACCGTGGACGGGCGGTCGCCGGGGTACAGGAACGCCGATTCGTCGACCGACTGGCCGTTCACCTGGACCCTCCCCTCCCTGTCGCAGCACACCACGTGGTCCCCGCCCACACCGACGACGCGTTTGATGTAGTCGCCGGGCCCGAAGAGCCCGGTGCCGTCGAAGACGACGACGTCGCCCCGCTGCGGCCCGTCACCGAAACGGTACGCCAACTTGTTTACGAGAACCCGGTCCCCGATCCTCAATCCGCGCTCCATGGATCCGCTGGGGATCTGGAAGGGCTGGAGCACGAAGGTGCTGAACAGCAGCAGGAACGTCAGCAGTCCCAGCAGGGCCACGGTGATCCGGCCGCCCGGCACCCACTGCGTGATCCACCCCGTCAACGCGGAACGCGACCGTTCCTCCGGGCCCTCCGGGTCCGAGGGCTGCTCGGAGTCGGAGGGGTGGGAGGAGCGGTCGCGCTCCGTGTGCTGTGCTTCGGTGTCCATCGGGGCCAGATGCTATCCGGCCCCGGCACGGACCTCGGAGGGCGCTCAGTTCTCGCGCTTCTCCTTGATCTTCGCGGCCTTGCCGCGCAGCTCGCGCAGGTAGTACAGCTTGGCGCGACGGACGTCACCCTTGGTGACGAGCTCGATCTTCTCCACGATCGGGGTGTGCACCGGGAAGGTGCGCTCGACGCCGACGGAGAAGGAGACCTTGCGGACCGTGAAGGTCTCGCGCACGCCGGCGCCCTGGCGGCGGATGACGACGCCCTTGAACTGCTGCACACGGGAGCGGTTGCCCTCGATGACGCGCACGTGGACGTTGACGGTGTCACCGGGGCGGAAGGCCGGGACGTCGCTGCGCAGCGACGCGGCGTCGACGGAGTCGAGCAGGTGAGACATTTCGTCTGCTTTCTTCGCTGATGCCACAGGTCATCAACGGAAACTAGGTGTTTCGGAATCAGGGTCGTGCGGGTCGGGACGGGCGTCGTGTCCCCCTGTGGCAGGGGCGCGCTCCGGACGGACGCACAACAGCCGCCTATTCTTCCATGCCCGGGGTCCTGCGCCAAAATCGACCGTACGGCTCCCCCTCCGGGTCGGGTTCCCAGCCCAGGATGGAGAGCATCTCGCGGTCCTTCTTGTCGAAGGCCTCGGGGTCGCACCGCTCGATCAGGTCGGGCCGGTTGGCCGTGGTGCGCCGCAGGGCCTCGTCCCGGCGCCAGCGGGCGATCTTCCCGTGGTGGCCGCTCAGCAGTACGTCCGGGATGCCGCGCCCGCGCCACTGCGGCGGCTTGGTGTGGACGGGGCCCTCCAGCAGGTTGGCCATGGCGCCGGGGGCGAAGGAGTCGTCGCGGTGGGACTCGGCGTTGCCCAGCACGCCGGGCAGCAGCCGCGCCACGGCCTCGGTGACGACGAGGACGGCCGCCTCGCCACCGGCCAGGACGTAGTCGCCGATGGACACCTCGTGGACCGGCATCCGGGTGGCGTACTCGTCGATCACGCGGCGGTCGATGCCCTCGTAGCGGGCCGGGGTGAAGATCAGCCAGGGCCGCTCGGAGAGGTGGACGGCGAGTTCCTGGGTGAAGGGCCGGCCGCTGGGCGTGGGCACGATGAGGGCGGGCTCGCCGGAGCCGGTCTCGTAGCCGTCGGCCAGGACGGCGTCCAGCGCGTCGCCCCAGGGCTCGGTCTTCATCACCATGCCGGGCCCGCCGCCGTACGGGGTGTCGTCGACGGTGTTGTGCCGGTCGTACGTCCAGTCGCGGAGGTCGTGCACGTGGACGTTCAGCTGTCCACGCGCGCGTGCCTTGCCGACCAGGGAGACGTTCAGCGGCTCCAGGTACTCGGGGAAGATCGTGACGACGTCGAGCCGCATCACGCGCCGTCCCCGTCTTCGGCGGCGTCACGCGAGGAAGCGATCTCCGCGCGGTCGTCGATCAGGCCGGGCGGCGGGTCGATGACCGCGCGCTGCTCGTCCAGGTCGATCCCGGTGACGATCTCGGAGACGAACGGGACGTAGACCTCGCTGCCGTCGGGGCGCTCCACCACGAAGAGGTCCTGCGTGGGCAGGTGGGAGATCTCGGTGATCCGGCCGACCTCGTCGCCGTCCTTGGTCACCACGTCGAGGTCGATCAGCTGGTGGTCGTAGTACTCGTCCTCGTCCTCGGGACGCTCGTCCGGGTCGACGTCGGCGATCAGGAGGGTGTTGCGCAGCGCCTCGGCGCCGGTGCGGTCGTGGACGCCGGCGAAGCGCAGCAGGAGGCGGCCGCTGTGGACCCGGCCGGTCTCGATGGTGAGCGGCCCGGCGGAGGCGGGGTCGGTGGCCAGGACGGCACCGGGCCCGAGCCGCAGCTCCGGCTCGTCGGTGCGGACCTCGACGGTGACCTCGCCCTTGATCCCGTGGGCGCGGCCGATGCGCGCGACTACCAGCTGCACTGTGCTTGATCTCCTGTCGGAACTGCGGCGAGCCGTACGGGGCTGCTGCCTACGGGGCTGCTGCCGTACGGGGCTCACAAACGACTGCGGGCCGGGGACGGCCCAGTGGCCCTCCCCGGCCCGAGCCGGTGCTGCGTTCGGCGTCAGCGGACGTGGTCCACGTCGACGAGGTCGACGCGGACGCCTCGGCCGCCGATGGCGCCAACGACGGTGCGCAGAGCGCGTGCGGTGCGGCCGTTGCGGCCGATCACCTTGCCGAGGTCGTCGGGGTGGACCCGGACCTCGAGCACCCGCCCGCGGCGCAGGTTGCGCGAGGCGACCTGCACATCGTCGGGGTTGTCGACGATGCCCTTCACGAGGTGCTCGAGAGCCTCCTCGAGCATGCTCAGGCCTCGGTCGACTCGGACTCGGCCGGAGCCTCGTCCTTCTTCTCGGCCTTCTTCTTCTGGGTGATCGCCTCACCCTTGCCCTCGTCGTCGCCACCGATCGCCTCGAAGGACGGACGGGCCGACTTCTCGGCCGGCTGCAGCAGCGGCGCCGGGGCGGGCTCGCCCTTGAACTTCTGCCAGTCGCCGGTCTTCTTCAGGATGGCGAGCACGGGCTCGGTCGGCTGGGCGCCGACGGAGAGCCAGTACGCCACGCGCTCGGCGTCGACCTCCATCACCGACGGGTTGTACGTCGGGTGGTACTTGCCGATCTCCTCGATGGCCCGGCCGTCACGGCGGGTACGGGAGTCGGCGACGACGATGCGGTAGTGAGGCGAACGGATCTTGCCCAGACGCTTCAGCTTGATCTTGACTGCCACGGGAGTGGGTTCTCCTGGTTTTGACGTGGGTGGGCACGGCGGGAAGGCCGCGTGGGGTTGCGGTACCCGAGTGCCCGATGGACGCGTCAGCCGGAGGAGAGAGGGGTCCTGTGCGACTGTCGAGTACAGCTAGCCATTGTGCCACACGCGGCCGGACCCTTCGGACCGAGGGCGGACCGGGGAACAGATCGGGCGGACCGGGGGCGCCGCGCCCGGATCCGGCTGCCACGAGCAGCCGGATCCTCAGCCCGCCGCCGCGCCGACCACCTCCGGGATCCGGAACGGCTTGCCGCAGCCGCCGCACATGATCGGGGCCTGGGCCAGCACCGACGGGACGACCCGTACATTGCGTCCGCAGTCGCAGACCGCCTTCACGCGCACCCCTCCCCCGGAGGAGCCGTGGCGGGCGGCCGGACCGCGGAAGCTGCGGGCCGAGTCGGTCGCGGTCGCGGCGGTGTGGGCCTTCAGCGCTCGCTGGAGGCGCTCGATCGTCGGGCGGTAGCGGCGCTTCGCCTCGGGGGAGAGCGTGACCAGCGAGAAACCGCTGCTGGGATGCGGCTCCTCGGGGTGGTCGAGGCCCAACTCCTCGGCGATCGCAAGGAATCGACGGTTGTGATAGCGCCCCGCGCGGGAGGTGTCGCGTACTCCGCGCGCGGCGGCGATGCCGTGGACTGCCTCATGGAGCAGTCGCTCGAAGGAGAGCTCGTGCCCGCAGGCGGACGACGACTCTCCGATCAGGGACTCGGGCGCGGCAAGATCCGGCAGCTCGGTGTGGTGCCGCTGAATGTCGGCCCACGCCTGCGCCAGCTCTGCGGCGAGAACAGGTGGTGTCGTGCTCACGTAATGACAACGAGCCGGGGTGCCGCTGTGTTCCTATTCCGGGGCATCCCAAATAATTTGCACGTACCCGTCAGTTGCCGCTGATGCGTCGCGACGAGGGCGGGTGCGCTGATCTGCGGAGAAGCCTCACAGCTCGTCACAAGCTGGTGCGTAGTCCGACGTACGCGCCGGCGCGTAGACCCCGTCCACGCGCCGGGTTGCGTGGGGCTCGCGGATGCGCAAGGGGCGTTTTCGGCCGCGGTCGAACCGGAAGGGCGCCACCCGATCGGGCGCATCGCGGGACGCGTCGACGGGAGCGAGGTTACCGGGTGTGCCACCGGCGTGCGGCACCGCCCCTCCCCGGGCCGCTCCGCCTCCCGGCGGGGTGTCCGCCGGGCTCGCCGACCTTGGCCGGAACCGCCTCGTCGGCACGGTCGCCACCCCCTGTCATCACCGAGGGACGCGTTCCGGCCAACCGCCGGAGGCGTCGGACCGGGGCTACCCGGAGTACCGCACGGCCAGGCGCACGTTGCCGGGAAGTGAAATCTCGCCACTGCGGCGGGGATCGGGCAAACCGGCCCCCGCTACCACTGGACGCCACGGCGAGCCCGGAGTTTCCTGGCATACGGGGGGAGTGCGAGCGCACTGCACGGGGGCCATGGAATCGGGCACGGCGGCAACACTCGGCGATTGGGGCGCTTTCCTATGACACCTACGCTCGTGCGGCAGCACTCATCTCACGCGGGGGCGACACCCGGCGTGGACCTGCGTGCACGCGCGCGTGACTGGTCCGAGATACAGGAGCGGATGCTCGTACCGCTCTACGAGGCCGTCTACGAGCGACTGGACGTGGGCGGCGGCACACGCGTGCTGGGGCTGGGCTGCGGCTCCGGACTGGCCCTGCTGATGGCCGCCTCGCGGGGCGCCGCGGTGACCGGGGTGGACTCCCGCTTTCCGGAGCGGCTGGACCTGGCGCGGCGGCGGCTGCTTCCCGAGGCGCCCGACGCGCCCGGTGCGCGGGACGTACGCGCGCGTGCCGACGACGCAAGCGCGCGAGTCCACTCGGTACGGGCGGACGCGGTACGCGCGGACGCGGTACGCGCGGACGCGGTACGGCTCGTCGAAGGTACCCCTCGGGACGCGGCGGACCCGTCGCAGCCGGCGTTCGACCTGGTGACCGCCTTCGAGCCCATCGGGTGCCTCGCGGGCGACTCGGACGGGCTCGCCGGGCTGCTCGCCCGGACGACGCCGCTCGCCGCGCGCGGGGCGGCCGTCGTGCTGGCCGGCTGGGGCCCGCCGGAGCGGTGCGCCACGACGTCGGTGCTGCGGGTGGCCACCAAGCTCGCGGACCCGTTGCGCAGCGCGGGCAGCTGGCGCCCCGCTCTCCGTGACGACCTGGAGGAGGTCGCCCAGCGGGCCGGGCTCAGGCCGGACGGCTCGGGACGGGTGGCGTGCCCCTTCGGCTACGCCGACACCGGCAGCGCGGTGCGCGGTCTGCTGTCGACCGGCCTGTTCGACGCGGCGATCGCGGCGACCGACCAGGAACAGGTCGACAAGGAGCTGACCGAGTCCCTGCATCCGCACCAGCGGCCGGACGGAACCGTGTGGATGCCGAACGTGTTCCGGTACCTGATCGCCCGGATTCCCTGACGACCGGTTCCGACCGGGCGGGCGCGGTACCTGAACGGCTTCTTCGGGCGCAGGTGCGATGCAGGTGTGAATGGTGTGAAGATGCCGGTTCAGGCCCTCACTCCATCCTTCAGGCGGATCTTGGACCTTTAGTCTGATCCACCGTTCGGGGGAAAGACACATCTGCATACAGGAGCCTGTAGTGCCGCACCACAAGACCGCGCTGCGCCTCGCCGCGCCCGTCGCCGCCCTCGCCCTGGCCCTCACCGCGTGCGGGGGCGGGGACGACACCGACGCCGACGCGAAGAACTCGTCGAGCCCCGAGGCGCCCGCCTCTCCGTCCGAGGCAGCCTCGGGCGGCGACCTGGCGACCGGCGAGAGCGCGACGGGGAAGGTCGCGGAGGACCCGGGCGAGGTCACCTACGAGGTCGTGGCGCAGAAGGTGGACGTCGGCACCGAGGCGGAGGCCGCCAAGGCGGTGGCGGACGCCGCGGACGCCAAGGGCAAGGTGCTGGCCACCGCGCACGTCAAGTACACGCACAAGAGCGGCCCGGCCCTCACCGACGGCGCCGACGTGCACGACGGCACCACGGTCTTCGCCGACGGGCAGCGCGGCGGCGTCCTCATCGGCGCCTCCGAGGACGCCCCGGGCTGCGAGGACCCGTACGACGTGGACAGCTGGAAGCAGGGCGAGAGCCACGTCTTCTGCGAGACCTACGTGATCCCCGCGGGCGCCACGAGCGTCGAGGTCCACTGGGAGGAAGAGGACGGCGAGCCCTACGTCTGGAAGTTCCCGCAGAAGTAGGTCCCCGCGCGGAGGCGCATCAGACAGGGCCGGACGGTGATCAGACCTCCGGCCCCTCCTTCGTGAGCCGGGTGATCCCGGCGATCCGGTAGGCGTCCGCCTCGTCCAGCGTCTCGTTCGCGAGCAGCGCCTCGGCGAGGGCGTCGAGCCGCCCGCGGTGGTCGCGCAGCTTGTGCACGGCCTCCGCATAGCACTCGTCGACGACCCGCCGCATCTCGCCGTCGATGGCGTCGAGCGTCGCCGGTGCGGCGGCGAGCCCGTACGCCTGCTGGGCGTCGCCGGGCAGCGCGGAGAGCCGGCCGACCTGCCGGCTCATCCCCCAGCGGCCGACCATGCCGCGCGCGATCCGGGTGACCTGTTCGAGGTCGCTCTCCGAGCCGGTCGTGATCACGTCGTACACCACCTGCTCGGCCGCCATCCCGCCGAGCGCGCCGATGATCCGCCCGCGCAGGTACTCCTCGGTGTACGCGTACTTGTCCGCGTCCGGCGTCGACAGCGTCACGCCCAGCGCCCGGCCGCGCGGCACGATGGTGATCTTGCGGACGGGGTCGGCGCCCGGCTGGAGCATCCCCAGCAGGGCGTGCCCGCTCTCGTGGTAGGCGGTGCGCCGCCGCTCCTCCTCGGGCATCACCAGGGGACGTTCGGCACCGAGCTGGACCTTCTCCAGGGCCTCGGAAAGGTTCGCCTGCGTCACCCGGTCCTGCTTCCGCTTGACGGCGATCAGCGCGGCCTCGTTGGCGAGGTTGGCGAGTTCGGCGCCGGTCATACCCGGGGTCGTGCGGGCGGCCTGGGCGAGGTCGACGTCGGGGGCGAGCGGGATCTCACGGGTGTGGATCTCCAGGATCGCCTTCCGGCCGCCCCGGTCCGGCGGCGAGACGCTGACCACCCGGTCGAAGCGGCCGGGGCGGGTCAGAGCGGCGTCGAGGATGTCGGCGCGGTTGGTGGCGGCGATGACGATCACGCCCTCGGCGCCGGAGAAGCCGTCCATCTCCGTGAGGATCTGGTTCAGCGTCTGCTCACGCTCGTCGTGGCCGCCCATGCCGGAGCCGCCGCCGCGAGCCCGGCCGATGGTGTCGATCTCGTCGATGAAGATGATCGACGGCGCCACCTTGCGGGCCTCGGCGAACAGCTCCCGCACCCGGGAGGCACCGACGCCCACGATCATCTCGATGAACTCGGACGCGGACGCGGAGAAGAACGGCACGCCCGCCTCGCCGGCCACCGCGCGCGCGAGCAGCGTCTTCCCGGTGCCGGGCGGCCCGGACAGCAGGACGCCCCGGGGCATCCTGGCGCCCATGCGGCGGTAGGCGCCGGGGTTCTTCAGGAAGTCGACGACGTCGCTGAGCTCGCCCTCCACCTCGTCGATCCCGGCGACGTCCGCGAAGGTGGTGCGCTGCTTGCCGGGCTCCAGCTCGACCGGCTTGGGCGGCGCCTTGCGGCCGAGCATGCCGCCCGCCCCGCCGCCGAGGGCGCCCCGCATCCGCCGGGCGATGAAGATCCACAGCACCACCAGGAGCAACATCGGCGCCAGCGCGATCAGCAGGTTGACCAGGAAGCTGCGCTGCTGGACGACGGGTTCGGCGGTGACGGTGACGTTGTGCTCGGTCAGCTCTTCCCAGAGCCGGTCGTCGGCGAAGGTCGGCCGCTCCGTCGTGAACTTGGTGTACGTCCCGTCGCCCTCGGGATTGTCCCGGGCCTTCTTCAGCTGACCCTGGATCGCGTCACCCTTGGCGTAGATCTTGCTGACGTTGCCCGCGTCGACCTGCTTGCTGAACTCCGTGTAGGAGATCGTCGGCTCGTCACCCTCGTTGAAGAACGAGAGCACGAGGTTGGCGATGAGGTAGACGACCAGCGCGGCCAGGACCAGGTTCCACCAGCCGCCACGCATCCTCCGGCCACCGGACGGCGGTTTCGGAGGCTCGTCGGGCGTGCCCTCGGTGCGCCAGGGCGGCTCGGGGGCCTTGCGCGGCGGGGACGGGTTGGTCATACCGGGACGTTACGACAGGAACGCCGCGCGGGCATGTGGGTGTACGACGCCGGGGGCGCCCCCTCCGAGAAGGGGCGCCCCCGGCGTCGTACGGGCGCGGGCGTCAGCCCATGAACTTCTTGAACTCGTCCGGGAGCTCGAAGTCCTTGCCACCCTGCTGCGGCAGTCCGAGGGCGCCCCCGTTCTGCGCGGCGGCGGCGCGGCGGGCGGCCTCCTCCTGCTCCTGCTGCTTGCGCTTCATCGGGTTGCCGGAGCGCTGCTTGCCCTTGGCCTTCTTCTGCTGCTTCTTCTGCCGACCGGGGCCACCGCCCATGCCGGGCATCCCCGGCATACCGGGCATACCGCCGCCCTGGGCCATGCGGGACATCATCTTGCGGGCCTCGAAGAACCGCTCGACGAGCGACTTGACCGCGCTGACGTCGACACCGGAGCCCTTGGCGATACGGGCGCGGCGCGAGCCGTTGATGATCGTGGGCTCCTGGCGCTCGGCCGGGGTCATCGACTTGATGATGGCGGCCGTGCGGTCGACGTCGCGCTCGTCGAGGTTGTTGATCTGGTCCTTCATCTGGCCCATGCCGGGCAGCATCCCCAAGAGCTTGGAGATCGAGCCCATCTTCCTGACCTGCTCCATCTGGGCCAGGAAGTCGTCCAGGGTGAAGTCCTGGCCCTTCTTGGACGCCAGCTTGGAGGCCATCTTCTCGGCCTCTTCCTGGCTGAACGTCTTCTCCGCCTGCTCGATCAGGGTGAGCAGGTCACCCATGTCGAGGATGCGGGAGGCCATCCGGTCAGGGTGGAAGGCGTCGAAGTCCGTGAGCTTCTCGCCGTTGGACGCGAACATGATCGGCTTGCCGGTCACCGAGGCGATCGACAGGGCCGCACCACCGCGCGCGTCACCGTCGAGCTTGGACAGCACCACGCCGTCGAAGCCGACGCCGTCGCGGAAGGCCTCGGCGGTGTTGACCGCGTCCTGACCGATCATCGCGTCGACGACGAAAAGAATCTCGTCCGGCGAGACCGCGTCGCGGATGTCCGCGGCCTGCTGCATCAGCTCCTGGTCGATGCCCAGGCGGCCGGCGGTGTCGACGATCACCAGGTCGTGGACCTTGGACTTGGCGAACTCGATGGAGTCCTTGGCGACCTTCACCGGGTCGCCCACGCCGTTGCCCGGCTCGGGGGCGTAGACCGCGACGCCGGCGCGCTCGGCGACGACGCTCAGCTGGTTGACGGCGTTGGGGCGCTGGAGGTCACAGGCCACCAGCAGCGGCGAGTGGCCCTGCTCCTTGAGCCAGTGGCCCAGCTTGCCCGCGAGGGTGGTCTTACCGGCACCCTGGAGACCGGCCAGCATGATCACGGTCGGCGGCTGCTTGGCGAAACGCAGGCGGCGGGTCTCGCCGCCGAGGATGCCTACCAGCTCCTCGTTGACGATCTTGAGGACCTGCTGGGCAGGATTGAGCGCCTTGGAGACCTCGGCGCCCAGGGAGCGCTCCTTGACCTTCTTGATGAAGGCACGGACGACGGGCAGGGCGACGTCGGCTTCGAGGAGCGCGATGCGGATCTCGCGGGCCGTGGCGTCGATGTCCGCCTCGGTCAGCCTTCCTTTGCCCCGGAGGGATTTAAAGGTGGCTGACAGGCGGTCGGAGAGAGTATCGAACACGGCGGCGTAGGTCCTCGCGTCGGCGTTGGTGTGGGTCGCCCTCCAGGGTATCCGGCCCGGCAAGCAAAGTGTCCCTGCCCGCTGCGGTGAGCGGACAGGGACCGGATCCCCGCGTGTGCAAAAAGCAGCTTGCGTCCATGTCAGCCTCGGACAACCGGCCCGGACCATCCCCGCATGGGCGGGGAGCGCACCCGATCAACACGAGACTCGACCACAAAGTCACGCCCGCAGCGACTCCTCCAGCTCGCGTGCCACGGACACCGCGTCCTCCCTCGGCAACGGCCGCCCCTCGCCCCGCGTCACATAGAAGGCGTCCACCGCGTTGGCCCCCAGCGTCGACACGTGCGCACTCCGCACCCGCACCCCCGCCCCCTCCAGCGCCCGCCCGAGCCGGAACAGCAGCCCCGGCGCGTCCTGCGCCCGGACCTCGATCACCGTGGCCAGCCGGGACGCGGCCGGGGCGACCGTCACCCGGGGCGGGGGCGGCGCCACGCCCCGGCGGCGCGGGTAGGCGGCGTCGCGCTCGGCGAGCCGCGCGGCGATGTCCAGGGTGCCGTCCAGGGCCCGGACCAGGTCGGCACGGAGCCGGGTGGCCTGCGGCAGCGAGCCGTACTCGGCGGCGACCCGCCAGTCCAGCAGCAGCACGGAGCCGTCCACGCCGTCCGGCAGCGGCAGGGACCGCAGCTCGGCGGTGCGGACGGTCAGCCGGTGCAGGGCCAGGACCCCGGCGACCGCGGGGAGCACGCCCGGCTGGTCGGGTACGGCGACCAGCAGCTCCACGCCGAGCGGCTCCGGGTCGGCGCTCGGCGCCGGACCGGCCGGCGGCTCCGTCTGCGGCCGCAGCGCGAGCACCGGCCCGCCCGTGCGGAACGCCTCGACGGCGAGCCGTTCCTGCTCGGCGGTGGGCGCGCCCTCCTCGGGCTCCGCCGGCGGGTCCCCGGCCAGGACCGCCGAGACGCGTTTGACCAAGTCGGCGACGAGGGAGCCGCGCCAGGACGACCAGGCCGCCGGTCCGGTGGCCAGCGCGTCCGCCTCGGTCAGGGCGTGCAGCAGTTCCAGGGTGCCCGCCGTGCCGACCGCCTCGGCGACCGTGCGGACGGTGACCGGGTCGTCGAGGTCGCGCCGGGTGGCCGTCTCGACGAGCAGCAGGTGGTGGCGTACGAGGGTGGCCAGGACGGCCGCGTCGGCGCGGTCGAAGCCGATGCGGGCCGCCACGTCCCGGGCGATGGTCTCCCCGGCCACCGAGTGGCCCCCGGGCCAGCCCTTGCCGATGTCGTGCAGCAGCGCGGCGACCAGGAGCAGGTCGGGCCGGTGGACCCGGCGGGCGAAGCCGGAGGCGCGGACGGCGGTCTCGATGAGGTGCCGGTCGACGGTCCACACGTGCACGGCGTTGCGCTGCGGGCGGCAGCGCACCCGCTCCCAGTCGGGCAGCAGCCGGGTGACCAGCCCTTCGGCCTCCAGCGCCTCCCAGACCTGCACCGTGGGCCGGCCCGATCCCAGCAGCGTCACCAGTTGCTCCCGCGCTTCGGCGGGCCAGGGCGTGGGCAGCGGGCCCGCGGTGGCCGCGAGGCGCCGTACGGCGTGCAGGGAGAGCGGGAGCCCGGCCTGTGCGGCGGCGGCAGCGGCGCGCAGTGGGAGCACGGGGTCGCGTTCGGGGCGCGCGGTGCGGGCGAGCACCACCTCGCCGTCCTGCTCGACGACGCCCTCGGCGAGCGGGGAGCGCTCGGGGGCGGGTTTGCCGCCGCCCAGCAGGGCGCGCAGCCTCGGCCGTACGGAGCGGGCCCGCAGTACGCGCCCCACCTCGCGCCAGGTGACGTCCCCGGCGTAGGAGATGACGCGCGCCGCCTCGTACACCTGCCGCAGCAGCGTGTCGGCGTCCAGCAGCCCCAGCTCGGCGGCCACCTGGTCCTGCTCCTGCAACGCCAGCCGATCGGTGACCCGGCCCGTCGCCAGGTGCAGCGCGTCCCGTACGTCGAGCAGGCGGCGCCGGGCGTCGGCGAGGCCCTCGCGCGGCGCGTCGGCCAGCCAGGAGGCGGCGACGGCGCGCAGCGCGGTGGCGTCGCGCAGGCCGCCCCTGGCTTCCTTGAGGTCGGGTTCGAGCAGGAACTGCAGCTCGCCCTGGCGTTCGGCGCGCTCGGCGCACAGGTCGCGCAGTTCGGGGAGGCGCCCCGGGGCCTGGTTGCGCCAGTCGGCGAGGACGGTGGTGCGCAGCGCGGCGGTCAGCCCCAGGTCGCCGGCGAGGTGGCGGGCGTCCAGGAGGCCGAGGTGGACCTTGAGGTCCTCGCCCGCCGTCCTCCGGGCCTGAGCGGGAGTGCGTACGGAGTGGTCGAGGGCGAGGCCGAGGTCCCAGACGGGGTACCAGAGGCGGTCGGCGAGGGCGGCGACCGCCTTGTCGTCACCGCCGTCGTGCAGCAGGAGCAGGTCCAGGTCGCTGCGCGGGGAGAGCTCACCGCGCCCGTACCCGCCGACGGCGACGAGCGAGACCCCCTTCACTCCCCCGGCGCCCGCGGCGAAGAGGCCGGCCAGCCACGCGTCGGTCAGTTCGGCGAGGGCGGCACGGCGCGGCGGCCCGGACCGCGCCCCCTCGGTGAGGAGGCGCAGCCGGGCCGCCGCGTAGCCGCCGGGTCCGGAGTCCTCTGCTTCCTTCGTCACGTCCGTACTCGTCACCCGGCGACTCCTGTTCTGTTCGTCGCGCCTCAGAGGGCGTCCGGGCCGCGCTCGCCGGTCCGGACCCGTACGGCCGTGTCGACGGGAACCGACCAGACCTTTCCGTCACCGATCTTGCCGGTACGGGCCGCCTTGACGACGACTTCGATGAGCTGTTCGGCGTCGTCGTCCTCGGCCAGCACCTCGATGCGGATCTTGGGCACCAGGTCGACGGTGTACTCGGCACCGCGGTAGACCTCGGTGTGGCCGCGCTGCCGTCCGTAGCCGCTGGCCTCCGTCACGGTCAGTCCGTGCACCCCGAAGGCCTGGAGGGCCTCCTTGATCTCGTCGAGCCGGTGCGGCTTGACCACGGCGGTGATGAGCTTCATGCGTCCACCTTCTTGCTCTCGGCCTGGGAAGCGGTCGTGGGGGCGACCGCCGGCGCGGTCGTCCGGGCGGCACCGCCTCCGGCGCCGCTGAAGTCGTACGCAGTCTCGGCGTGCTCGGCCTGGTCGATGCCGGCCACCTCGTCGTCCTCCGGGACCCGCATGCCGATCGTCTTGTGCAGGATCAGGGCGAGGATCGCGGAGACGACCAGGGAGTAGGCGAAGACGCCGAAGACACCGGCGCACTGCTTCCAGAACTGGTCCAGGCCACCACCGTAGAAGAGGCCCTCGACGTCGGACTGGCCCTTGCCGGTGGCGAAGAAGCCGACGAGGAGGGAGCCGAGGATGCCGCCGACGAGGTGGACGCCGACGACGTCGAGGGAGTCGTCGTAGCCGAACCGGTACTTCAGGCTGACGGCCATGGCGCACAGCACACCGGCGACGACGCCGACGGCGATGGCGCCGAGGGGGGAGACCGCGCCGCCCGCCGGGGTGATGGCGACCAGGCCGGAGACGGCACCGGAGGCGGCGCCCAGCGTGGTGAAGGCGCCGTGGCGGATCTTCTCGTAGGCGAGCCAGCCGAGGACCGCGGCGCCCGTGGCGACCTGCGTGTTCACGAACATCAGCGCGCCGACGCCGTCGTCGTTGCCGAGCCACGATCCGGCGTTGAAGCCGAACCAGCCGAACCACAGCAGACCGGCGCCGAGCATGACCAGCGGCAGGCTGTGCGGGCGCATCGGGTCCTTCTTGAAGCCGACCCGCTTGCCGATGACGAGGATCACGCCGAGCGCGGCGGCGCCGGCGTTGATGTGCACGGCCGTACCGCCGGCGAAGTCGATGACGCCCAGTTCGAAGGCCCAGCCGCCGGCGCCCCACACCCAGTGGGCGACCGGGAAGTAGACGATCGTGGCCCACAGAGTGATGAACAGCGCCCAGGCGGTGAACTTGACCCGGTCCGCGAGCGCGCCGCTGATCAGGGCGGGCGTGAGGACGGCGAACATCAGCTGGAAGACCAGGAAGACGAAGACGGGGATGGTGTAGCCGTCCCACAGCTCGGTCAGGCCGATGTTGCTCAGGCCCACCCAGTCGGAGTTCCAGCCGACGATGCTGCCGGTGTCGGTGCCGAACGCCATGGAGAAGCCGTACAGCACCCACAGGACGGTGACGATGCCGAGGCTGATGAAGCTCATCATCAGCATGTTCAGGGTGCTTTTGACGCGGACCATGCCTCCGTAGAAGAAGGCCAGGGCCGGTGTCATGAGCATCACCAGGGCGGAGCAGATGAGCATGAAGCCCGTGTTGGCGGCAGAGAGCTCCGTCTCTGCGGCGAGCGTGATGGCTGGAGCCATCGGCGTCTCCTCGTCGTCGGTACGGCCCGGTGCGGGCGAAGCCTGGGCAGGCAGTGAGGGGTGGGCCGGTTATGCGCCAAGAGATTGGCGCAGCGCGGTTTCGGTGGACGCCCCTCGTTGTTTCGCCGCCGTGACGAAGGCGCTGTGCGTGTTACGCGTCGGTGAACTGCGGGATGCGGGGCCGGGCGGTCGTTGACGTGGCGCGACGTACCGGCCGGGGACGTGAGCCGGCCGCGGCGCGGCCTCCGAGTGACCTGGCATGGGGGAGCCGAGTCGGGCAGTTCGGGAGGGCCGGCCGCGGCCGGGGCTGGTGGGTTTCTTCAGACCGCTTCGGCGGTCTCCGGCAACTCGACCGCGAGCCTTTCGGTCAGGTCGATGACCTCGCCGAGGTCACCGAAATCGCGTACGGCCGTGTCGACGGTCTTGCGGATGCGGGTGTTGACGCGTTCGGAGCGGACCTTCTTGGCGATGCCCATGGCCTCGACGGCCAGTCCGGTGCTCTGCTCGGGCTCGCGGCGCAGCAGGTGCACGGTGGCCATGCCGATGAGGTTCAGCGCGTAGGAGCGCTGGTGTTCCTCGTCCTCGGCGAACAGCTCCACCGCGCGGCGCATCAGCGGCTCGGCCAGCGACGCGTAGGTGGGGCTGCGGCCGGCCACGTAGGCGAGGTCGCGGAAGGAGTGGCTGTTCTCGCCGTAGAGCTCGGCCTCGGAGAAGAAGCGGATCCAGTCGGGGTCCGGCTCGTCCCACTCGTCGGCCTCGGCGAAGGTGTCCTCGGCCATGCGCACCGCGCGCTTGCAGCGGCCGGGCTGGCCCATGTTGGCGTAGGCGCGGGCCTCCATGGCGTACAGCATCGACTGGGTGCGGGGGCTGGCGCAGTCCCGGCTGCCGTACTGCGCGAGGTGGATCAGCTCCAGGGCGTCGTCGGGCCGGCCGAGGTGGATCATCTGGCGGCTCATGCTGGAGAGGATGTACGAGCCGAGCGGCCGGTCTCCGGCCTCCTTGGCGGCGTGCAGGGCGAGGACGAAGTACTTCTGCGCGGTGGGCTGGAGCCCCACGTCGTACGACATCCAGCCGGCCAGCTCGGCGAGTTCGGCGGCGACCTTGAACAGCTTGGCGCGGGTGGTCTCGCTCTGCGGTTCCTGGAGGAGGTCGGTCACCTCGTGCAGTTGTCCGACGACCGCCTTGCGGCGCAGGCCGCCGCCGCACTGGGCGTCCCAGCGGCGGAACATCACCGCGGTGGACTCCAGCAGGTCCAGCTCCGGCCTGGACAGGCGCCCGCGCGCGCGTGAGCCCGGGGCGGAATCGCGCCCGGCGCCGGCGGCCGGGGGCGAGGGGACGAGCCAGCGCTGCATGGGCTCGATGAGGGACGGGCCCGCGGAGAGGGCCAGCGAGCTCCCGAGGAAGCCGCGCCGCGCCAGCATCAGGTCGCTGCGCGAGAACTCGCTGAGCAGGGCCACGGTCTGCGGGCCCGTCCAGGGCAGGTCGACGCCGGTCGCCGAGGGAGCCGGGCGGGAGGTGCGCAGGCCCAGGTCCTCGACGGAGACGACGACACCGAAGCGTTCGGAGAACAGCTCGGAGAGGATGCGCGGGATCGGCTCGCGCGGGTTCTCACCGTCGAGCCAGCGGCGCACGCGTGAGGTGTCCGTGGAGATGTGGTTGGCGCCCAGCTGGCGGGCCCGGCGGTTGACCTGGCGGGCCAGCTCGCCCTTGGACCAGCCGCTGCGGGCGAACCAGGAGGTGAGCAGCTCGTTGGGGCGCTTGTCAGCGTGCGAGGCGCTTCCCGCGCTCGTACCGCTTCCGCCGTTGCCGCTCACTGGAACGCCCCCATCCCTGGAACCACCTGTCGCCGAGTGCGCCAAGCCCTATCAGAATGCCGGTGGTCGGGGCCCTCCGTCCGGCGGTTGCCACCCCTCGAACGGAAAGCCGAGTTGCCTCCGGCATACCCACAAGTGCATGTGTCCCACGGCTTCATGCACACAAAGTAATCCTACGATCACCCGTCCAGCCATGGCGATTGCGGAATCGCCACCATTCGCCACCCCTTCGAATGAACTCGCGGTGGCCTGCACGCGATTCACTTGACATAGGCCAACCGGGAGTCGGTGCAACGGTGCACACCGGGGCGTGCGCGGGACCGCACGCGACCCGGAGTGCATCAGGACGCTGTCTGAACCGCGCCACACTGGGGAGTTGGAAGCAGAGAGTCACGTTTCGCGTCCGCTGCGTAACCGCTTCGGGTCGGACCCGTTGGAGGGGGCATGGGCTTCACGATCGGCATCGGCGGCACCCGGGGCATGCGCGACATCCGGTCCGGCGCACGCCGCCGCGGTCGCGCGTCGGAGTGCACCGCGGTGGCCGAGTTCACCGGACTGTGGGGCTGGGACGTGGTGCCGGGGGCCCGGGCCGCCGCCGGCGCCTGCTCCTGCGGGCGACGCGACTGCCCGGCGCCGGGCGCGCACCCGCTGGACTTCGCGCCCCAGGTGCCCGCCGGGGCCACCCTGGACGAGGCGAGCGAGGCCTGGGCCCAGTTCCCGGGCGCCGCGCTGATGCTGCCGATCGGGCGGCGTTTCGACGTGATCGAGGTGGCCGAGGCCGCCGGGGTGCGGGCGCTGGCCCGGCTGGAGCGCATGGGTCTGCCCCTCGGGCCGGTCACGGCGACCCCGCAGGGCCGCGCCCACTTCTTCGTCGCCCCGGGCGCCGCCGCCGAACTGCCCCGGCTGCTCTACCGCATGGGCTGGGACGACCCCTCCGCCCTGGACCTGCGCGGCCTCGGCCCCGGCGCGTACGTCACGGCCCCGCCCTCCGACCGAGGCGGCCTGGGCCCGGTGCGCTGGCTGCGCCCACCGGCCCTCGACTCGGCGACGAAGCCACCGGCGGCCCGGCTGCTGCTCGGGACGCTGGCGTACGTCGCCCATCGATCGCGGGTGTAGGGCTGCCGTCGGCCCGGGTCCGCCGGGGCTGGACCCCCGACCACGGTGGTCACCGAAGCGGCCCGCGCCCGCCGAGGCCGGAAGAGTCCGCCAGGACACGGTGCTTACCCGACCGGTACGACCCGACCGTCCGCGAACCTCCGTGAAGGGCACGCCTTCCGCACACGGCGAAGCGCCCGTCCCCCGGTCGAACTCCGGGAGCGGGCGCTTCCGCTCGTGGTGCCGCGGCGTCACTCGCCGATGAGGGCATCCACGAAGGCCGCCGGCTCGAACGGCGCCAGGTCGTCCGCGCCCTCACCGAGCCCGATCAGCTTGACCGGCACGCCCAGCTCCCGCTGCACCGCGACGACGATGCCGCCCTTGGCCGTGCCGTCCAGCTTGGTCAGCACGATGCCGGTGATGTCGACGACCTCGGCGAAGACGCGAGCCTGGATGAGGCCGTTCTGGCCGGTGGTGGCGTCGAGCACGAGCAGCACCTCGTCCAGCGGCGCGTGCTTCTCCACGACCCGCTTGACCTTGCCGAGCTCGTCCATGAGGCCCGTCTTGGTGTGCAGGCGGCCGGCGGTGTCGATGAGCACGACGTCCGAGCCCAGCTCCTTGCCCTCCTTGACCGCGTCGAAGGCGACGGAGGCCGGGTCGCCGCCCTCCGGGCCGCGCACGGTGTGGGCGCCGACCCGCTCGCCCCAGGTCTGGAGCTGGTCCGCGGCGGCGGCACGGAAGGTGTCGGCGGCACCGAGGACGACGCTGCGGCCGTCGGCGACCAGGACGCGGGCGAGCTTGCCGGTGGTGGTGGTCTTGCCGGTGCCGTTGACCCCGACGACCATGACGATGCCGGGCTTGCTGTTCGGCGGCTCCGTCTTGACCTCGCGGTCCATGTCGGGGCCGACCAGGTTGATCAGCTCCTCGCGCAGCAGGCCGCGCAGCTCTTCGGGGGTGCGGGTGCCGAGCACCTTCACCCGCTCGCGCAGCCGCTCGACCAGCTCCTGGGTGGGCTGCACACCGACGTCGGCGGTGAGCAGGGTGTCCTCGATCTCCTCCCAGGTGTCGTCGTCGAGGTGCTCCCGCGAGAGCAGGGTGAGCAGGCCCTTGCCGAGGGCGTTCTGCGAGCGGGAGAGGCGGGCACGGAGCCGGACCAGGCGGCCGGCGGTGGGCTCGGGAACCTCGAGCTGAGGGACCTCGAGCTCTTCGACGACGGGCGGCTCCTCGACGGTGGCGGTGCCGCCGTCCGGGAGGTCGACCTCCTCTATCGTCCGGCGCGGTTCGTCGCGCGGTGTCTCGGCCTCTTCGCCGACGTGCGGCTCGGTCGGAGGGGCGGTGATGTCGGGCGTGGACGGGGGCGGCGGAGGCAGCTGCTTCTTGCGGCGGCTGCCCACGATCAGCCCGCCGAGCGCGCCGATCACGACCACGGCGATGACTACAGCAAGGATGACGATTTCCATAACGGCTCCAGTATGCGTGACCCCTGCCCCGGCCCTTCGTTGGTCAGCGGGGCAGGCGTGCCCCCGGGCCGGGCTGGCCCGCCGCCTGGCTCATGGCCGGCGGGAAGCCCATTCGGATGGAGTCACAACCCGTCCGGTATCAGCGGCGCACGCTGATGCACGGAGGACTGGGTCGAGGGGTGTCGAGACACACCCAAGGCGTGGCATGGCTCATGCGGTGAGCCGTGCCACGCCTTTCTCATACAGGGCCGAGCACAGAAGACCACTCATGGCTTCCTCCAAAGGACAAAGGCCCCTGGAAGGAAGGAGTCGGATCAAAGTACGATGGTAGAGGCCACGTCAACGCGCGTAGAGTCCCGACCGAATCCTCTTCTCACACGATCGAGGCACGGACCCCCCACATGAGCAAGACCGCCGAGACCGAAGGCGCACTGGAAACCCGCGGCATCGAGCAGGTGCCCGACCACGAGCGCACCGCCCGGACCCGCGAGCTTTTCCCGACCTGGGTCGGCGCCAACATCAGCGTGCTGCTGCTCACGATGGGCGCGAGCCTCGTCGTGGCGTACCAGCTCAACTTCTGGCAGGCCCTCGTCGTCGCGGCCGCCGCGCCGGTCGTGTCGTACGGCCTGGTCGGGCTGATCGGCATCGCCGGCAAGCGCGGTGGGGCGCCCGGCATGGCGCTCTCCCGCGCGGTGTTCGGCCAGCGGGGCAACCTGCTGCCCGGTTCGCTGATCTGGGTCGCCCGTTGGGGCTGGGAGACGATCAACGCGGTGACCGGCGCGTACGCCGTGCTCACCGTGCTGGACATCGTGTTCGGCATCAAGGCCAACAGCGTGCTGGACATGGTGACGCTGCTCGCCTTCGTGGTGGCGACGTTCGCGATCTCCGGG
This sequence comes from Streptomyces sp. AC602_WCS936, assembly GCF_019049125.1. Lineage (NCBI taxonomy): Bacteria > Bacillati > Actinomycetota > Actinomycetes > Kitasatosporales > Streptomycetaceae > Streptomyces > Streptomyces sp. AC602_WCS936. Next base: position 73,120 of record NZ_JAGMUF010000021.1, read on the forward strand.
CTGGGCATCAACGCCGTGCAGAAGTGCAACAAGTACGCGACGTACCTCTTCGGTGCCTTCTCGGTGCTGGTGCTGGGCTACCTGGTCGTCGACACCGACTGGTCCGCGGTCTTCGACCGGTCCGCCGGTTCGGTGGCCGCGATGATCACGGGCGTCGGCCTGATCGCGGCCGGCGGCGTCAGCTGGATCCCGTCCGCCCCGGACTTCACCCGGTACCTGCCGCGCACGGCCTCCTCGAAGGGCATCGTGGGCGTCACGGTCGGCGGCGCGGGCATCGTCGTACTGCCCATGGTCCTGATGGGCATGATCATGGCCGTCTCCACGCCGGACCTGGCCTCGGCCGCCGACCCGGTGTCCTTCCTCGGTGAGATCCTGCCCACCTGGATCGCGGTGCCGTACCTGCTGATCGCCCTGATCGGCATGCTGCTGATCAACTCGATGTCCATGTACTCGGCCGGCTTCACCGCGCAGACCCTGGGCTTCAAGGTCCCGCGCCACTGGGCGGTCTCGGTCAACGCGGTCATCTCGCTGATCTTCGGCGGCGTGCTGATGCTGGTGGCGACCAGCTTCATGGGCTCCTTCATCGCCTTCCTGTCGCTGCTCGCGGTCGCCTTCTCCGCCTGGGTCGGCGTCTTCGGCGCGGACATGCTGCGCGGGCGGGAGTACGACGGCGCGGCGATGGCGGACACCACGCGCAGCAGCGCGTACTGGTACCGGGGCGGCTTCTCCCCCGCCGCCGTCGCCGCCTGGGCGGTGGGTCTGGTCGCGGGCCTGATGTTCACCACCTCCGACTGGTTCACCGGCCCGCTGGCCACGAACAACTTCGTCGGCGAGTACGGACTGGGCTGGGTGGCCACGGTCGTGATCTCCGGCCTGCTGTACGCGGTGCTGCCGAAGCCGGCGCTGGTCGTCCCGGCGGCGACGCCGGCCGAGCGTGCGGCGGAGCAGGAGCGCGCGGGCGTCTGAGCCGACGGCGTTCGGTCCGGTCCGCGTCCCCTCTCGCCCCGGGCGAGGGGGGACGTTCGCTTTGCGCTCGGCGCGCACACCCCTGGCCGGGGCACGCGGCGCGCCCCGGCCGTCCCACCACGGGAGTGAGCGACGCTCGCGACGACGGGCACCCGCCGCCCCCGTACGGCGGCGAGACGCCACCCTGAGGCGTAGGGACCCACCGCGCGGTCGAGCCCCTCGACGCCCCACCCGGCCCGAGGGCCCGGCACTTCGGGCGCCGAAGCCCTCGGCAGGCGCCCGCAGACCGCGACCCCGGGGCGGCCCGCGGTATCCGTGTACGACGGCGGCCGGCACCACCCCCACCACGGGAAAGGGCAGCACGCGGACGACCCCCGTACCGCGAGACGCCACCCTGAGGCGTAAGGACCCACCGCGCGGTCGAGCCCCTCGACGCCCCGCCCGTGCCGAAGGGTGCCCCGGCCATGCCGACATCGGCGCCCTCGGCAGGCGCGCAGAGACCGTCTTGCCCGCGCAGTGGCCCGAGGCGCCCGCGTACGACCGCGGCCGGCACCGCTCGCCGGTGAGTGGTGCCCATTCGGCGGTGGCGGCCTACGGCGCTGGGGCAGGCGGCCATGTCGGCCGACGGGCGTGGGCGCCCTGCCGCGCACACACCGCCGCCCCGCCCGGAAGGTGACCGGGCGGGGCGGCGGACGGTACGAGGAGAGGGGCAGCGGGGGCTTGGCCCTTCTCCCCGAGTGCGGGGGCGGGGCGGTCAGCCCATCTCCTCCAGGGCCTTGCCCTTCGTCTCCTTCACGAACTTCAGGACGAAGGGGATGGAGAGCGCGGCGAAGATCGTGTAGATCACGTAGGTGCCGGAGAGGTTCCACTCGGCCAGCGACGGGAAGCTCGCGGTGATGGCCCAGTTGGCGATCCACTGCGCGGACGCTGCCACACCGAGCGCGGCGGCACGGAGCCGGTTCGGGAACATCTCGCCGAGGAAGACCCAGACCACCACGCCCCAGGACAGGGCGAAGAAGAGCACGAACAGGTGGGCGGCGATCAGGGCGACCCAGCCCTGCGTCTCCGGGAGCTTGCCGTCGACCAGGTCGAAGGAGAACGCCCAGGCCTCCAGCGCGAGGCCGATGACCATGCCGACCGAGCCGATGAGGGCGAGCGGCTTGCGGCCGATGCGGTCCACGAAGATCATCGCGATCACGGTGCCGACGATGTTGATGATCGACGTCGTGAACGAGTAGAAGAAGGACTGCGTCGGGTCGACGCCGACCGACTGCCACAGCGTCGAGGAGTAGTAGAACGCGACGTTGATGCCGACGAACTGCTGGAAGACCGACAGACCGATACCGATCCAGACGATCGGCTTGAAGAAGAAGCTGCCGCCGAGCAGGTCCTTGAAGGAGGACTTCTCCTCGCGGTGCATCGCGTGCTCGATCTCGGCGACGCGGGCGTCGAAGTCGACGTCCTTGCCCTCGACCTCTTGGAGGATCTCCTTGGCCCGCTCGTGCTTGCCGACGGAGATCAGGAAGCGCGGGGACTCGGGGATGGCGAAGGACAGCAGGCCGTAGAGGACGGCCGGGATGACCATGACGCCGAGCATGACCTGCCAGGCCTCCAGGCCCATCAGCTCACCGCGCTGGTCGCCGCCGGCGGCGTTGAGGAGCCCCCAGTTGACGAGCTGCGAGACGGCGATGCCGATGACGATCGCGGCCTGCTGGAAGGAACCGAGCCGGCCCCGGTAGGCGGGCGGGGAGACCTCGGCGATGTAGGCGGGGCCGATGACCGACGCCATGCCGATGGCGAAGCCGCCGATGACGCGCCACATGGCGAGGTCCCACAGCGCGAAGGGCAGGGCGGAGCCGACGGCGCTGACGGTGAAGAGGATCGCCGCGATCTGCATGCAGCGGATGCGGCCGATGCGGTCGGCGATGCGGCCCGCGGTCGCCGCGCCGATGGCACAGCCGATCAGCGCGATGGCGATGACCTGGGCCAGCACCGCGGAACCGACGTCGTAGCGGTCCCGGATGGCCTCGACCGCGCCGTTGATCACGGAGCTGTCGTAGCCGAAGAGGAAACCGCCCATCGCGGCCGCCGCCGCGATGAAGATGACGTGCCCGAGATGGTCGGGGTGAGCCGTCCTGGCTCCTGATGATGCCTGCGATGTGCTGGCCACGTGTACTCCTCGGGCTACCGGCAACGCTGCCGGGGTGGTTCGCCTTCGAGGTGCCACCAGAAGGAAGCTGAAGGGACCTGAAGGTAAAAGCAACGTTGCAGAGACTATGCCTTCAAGTTTCGAAGTCAATAGGTGAAGAGGTGTGAGTTTGGAGATGCAGTAGAGGGTTAATCGTTCAAGAGTTGAAGAACTAGCGCAGCCGCTGGCTGATGACCTTTGACACACCATCGCCCTGCATGGACACGCCATAGAGCGCGTCGGCGACCTCCATCGTGCGCTTCTGGTGCGTGATCACGATCAGCTGCGAGGCCTCCTGCAACTCCTGCATGATCCGGATCAGCCGCTGGAGGTTGGTGTCGTCGAGGGCCGCCTCGACCTCGTCCATGACGTAGAACGGGCTGGGCCGCGCCTTGAAGATCGACACGAGCATCGCCACCGCGGTCAGCGACCGCTCCCCACCCGACAGCAGCGACAGCCGCTTGACCTTCTTGCCCGGCGGCCGGGCCTCGACGTCCACGCCCGTGGTGAGCATGTTGTCGGGGTCGGTCAGGATCAGCCGTCCCTCACCGCCCGGGAAGAGTCGGCTGAAGACGCCCTCGAACTCCCGGGCCGTGTCCCGGAAGGCCTCGGTGAAGACCTGCTCGACGCGCTCGTCGACCTCCTTGACGACCTGGAGCAGGTCGGCGCGGGTCTTCTTCAGGTCCTCCAGCTGCTCGCTGAGGAACTGGTGCCGTTCCTCCAGCGCCGCGAACTCCTCCAGCGCCAGCGGATTCACCTTGCCGAGCTGCTGGTAGGCGCGCTCGGCGGCCTTCAGACGCTTCTCCTGCTCGGCGCGGACGAAGGGCCGGGGACGGTTTCGCGGGTGCTCCGGGTCGGCGGGGAGCTCTTCGCCCTCGGCGGGGGGCGAGGGCGGCACCTCTTGATGGGGGCCGTACTCGGCCGCGAGCCCCTCCGGTTCCACACCGAGTTCCTCCAGCGCCTTGGTCTCCAGCTGCTCGATGCGCAGCCGCTTCTCGGCGCCGAGTACCTCGCCCCGGTGGACCGAATCCGTCAACTTGTCGAGCTCCGCCTTCAGGTCGCGCCCGGCGGTGCGCGCGGCGGTCAGCTCCTGTTCGCGGCGGGCCTTGGCGGCGTCGGCGGCGGTGCGCTCCTCGTCGGCGCGGGTCAGGGAGCCCTCGACGTGCGCGAGCAGCTGCCGGGCGCCGCTGGCGACCGCCTCGGCGACGGCGGCCTCGTGGCGGAGCCTGGCCCTGCGCTGTTCGGCACGCGCGCGTGCCTCACGTTCGGCGCGGGCCGCGCGGTCCAGGGAGTCGGCGCGTCCGGCGAGACCCTTGACCCGCTCCTCGTGGGTACGGGCCTGGAGCCTGGCTTCCATCTCCGTCTGGCGGGCGTTGGCGCCGTCGGCGGCGAGCCGGTCGCGCACGGAGGTGTCGGGTTCCTCTTCGACCGGCATCTCCTCGGCGACGGCCAGCCGCTCGGCCAGCTCCTCGACCTCCATGAGCGCCTTGTCCAGCGCGTCCTGCGCCCGTGCGGCCGCGGCGGCGGACCGTTCCGCCTCACCGGCGGCGCCCCGTGCCTGGCCCGCGAGCCGCCCGAGCTGCTGGGCGACGGCCGACTTCTCCCGGTCGGCGGCCCGGCGCCGCTCCCCCAGCTCCTCGACGACCGCCGCGCACTCCCGGCGCCGTTCGACGGCCGCCTCCTGCGCCCCGGCCAGCTCCTCGCACCGCACGCCCAGCTCCGTCAGTTCGGCGGCGGCCTGATCCACGGAGGCCTGCACCTCGAGCAGGCTGGGCGCCCCGGCGGACCCGCCCTGCGCGAAGTGCGCGCCCAGCAGGTCGCCCTCGGCCGTGACGGCGGTCAGCTCCGGGTGGGCGTAGACGAGGGCCTCGGCGTCCTCCAGGGTGCCGACCACGACGATCCCGCGCAGCAGCCGCCGTACGGCGGGCATCAGGTCGTCGGGGCCCCGGACCAGGTCGGCGGCGTACGGCGGTCCGTCGCCCCGGCGCTGGTCGGGTACGTCGTCGGGGGCGCCGGCGAGCAGCAGGGCGGCCCGGCCGGCGTCCTGCTTGCGCAGCAGGCGGAGGGCGTCGGCGGCGGCCGCCGGGGAGGTGACGGCGAGGGCGTCGGCGGCGGCGCCGAAGGCGGTGGCCAGGGCTGCTTCGTGACCGGGCGTCACGGTGAGGAGTCCGGCGGCCGGGCCGAGCAGTCCGGCGAGCCGGTCCCCCGCGGCGAGGACCGCGCCGGTGCCGTCCTTGCGGCGCAGCCCGAGGGCCAGGGCCTCGTGGCGGGCCTGCGTGGCGGCGCGTTCGCGTTCCGCCGCGGTGGCCGCCTCGCGGGCGGCGCTCAGGGCGGCCTCCGCCTCGGTGAGCCGGTGCTTGGCGGTCTCGTGCCGCTCGGCGAGTTCCTGGTCGTCGGCGTCGAGTCCGTCGACCTCCGCCTGGAGCGCCTCGTACTCCTCCTGGGCGGCGGCGGCCCGTTCCCTGGACTCGTCGCGGGCCTCGGCCAGCCGCTCGATCTCGGCCTGGGCGGAGGCGGCGCGGGAACGGGCGGCGCCGACCTGCCCGCTGAGCCGGGCCAGTCCCTCACGGCGGTCGGCGATGGCGCGGGCGGCGTCCTTGAGGCGGCGCTCCTCCAGGGCCAGTTCGCGTTCGAGGTCGGCGCGGTGGGCGACGGTGTCCTCCAGGGCGCGTTCGGCCGCCTCCAGGGCCGCTTCGAGTTCGGCCTCCTGCTCGCGGACGCGGGCGGCCTCGCGCTCCAGTTCCTCCGGGTCCCGGCCGCGGCGCTCCTCGGGGGGCGCGGAGGTGGCGCTCTTCACGCGGGCGTCGGCCAGGGAGATCGTGCCGCGCACCCGTTCGGCGAGCTGGGACAGCTCGTACCAGGTCTGCTGGGCGCGCTGGAGGCGCGGGGTGAGCCGGCGGACCTCGTCCTCCAGGTCGGCCTCGCGGCGCAGTGCCTTGCCCAGCTCGCGCTCGGCGGACTCCTTGCGTTCCTTGAGCGCGGCCTCGTCGGCGATCTCGGCGTCCAGCGCCTCACGCAGCCGTACGAGGTCGTCGGCGAGGAGGCGCAGCCGCGCGTCCCTCAGGTCGGCCTGGATGACGGCGGCCCGGCGGGCGACGGCGGCCTGCCGGCCGAGCGGCTTGAGCTGGCGGCGCAGCTCGTCCGTCAGGTCCTGCACGCGCGCGAGGTTGGCCTGCATCGCGTCGAGTTTCCGGAGCGCCTTCTCCTTGCGCTTGCGGTGCTTGAGGACGCCCGCGGCCTCTTCGATGAAGGCGCGGCGGCCCATCGGGTCGGCGTGCAGGACGGAGTCGAGCTGGCCCTGGCCGACGATGACGTGCATCTCGCGGCCGATGCCGGAGTCGGAGAGCAGTTCCTGGATGTCGAGGAGGCGGCAGGTGTCGCCGTTGATCTGGTACTCGCTGCCGCCGTTGCGGAACATGATCCGCGTGATGGTCACCTCGGCGTACTCGATGGGCAGGGCCCCGTCGGAGTTGTCGATGGTCAGCGACACCTCGGCCCGGCCGAGCGGCGGGCGGCCGGTGGTGCCGGCGAAGATGACGTCCTCCATCTTGCCGCCGCGCAGCGACTTGGCGCCCTGTTCGCCCATGACCCAGCTGAGCGCGTCCACGACGTTGGACTTGCCCGAGCCGTTCGGTCCGACCACGCAGGTGATGCCGGGCTCGAACCGGAGCGTGGTCGCCGACGCGAACGACTTGAACCCGCGCAGGGTCAGGGCCTTCAGGTGCACGCCGTCGGACTCTACCTTTCGCGGGTGTCTCACTCCATGAACCGGTGAACCACCGCGGTTTCACGGGTGAACGTGCAGGGCACATCAGACGTTGAAGAGGGTGAAAGGATGCGCGGGGCAGGAACGGGCGGGGGCCGGACGGCACAGGCGCTGGGACGGGGGCAAGAAAGAAGGGACGCCGAAGCGTCCCTTGCAGACTCTGACACCTGCGGTGGTACGGGTTGTCCCGACCACTGCCGTGTCGTAGTGGAGCGATGCAGTGATCAGCAGTGATCAGGTGAGCGCAGGCTCCGCCTGGTGTGCGTCAACGCTCTCCATGCTCTCCATGATCCTGTCGTGAGAAGCGGCAGCCGCCAACGCGTCGTTCTCCGCCTGGATCCGTCCGAGCTCGGATTCCAGGTCCTGGACGCGCTGCTGGAGCCGTCGCATCTCGGCGAGGAGTCGCGGGTCGGAGCCGCCGACGTAACCGAGAAGCGCCTTTGCCATGATGGATGGTCCTCCACAATGAGTGACCGACCGAAGCGGTGTGGGTCGTGTAGGGATCGCACCCGCGGTGCTTGGCACTTTGGAGTTTTTTCTGCCGTTCAACCATGCCAAACAGCTAAGGTGCGCGGGGCTTTCAGCGTCTCACCAAAAAGTTTGACGGTCAACACGATCACACCCCGTATCGGTGGGCGCCCGGGGGCACGCGGCCGGGAAACGGCGACGCGGCGACTCCTGCGGGCCCCTGGGGGCGTGGCGATCATCCTGCGTGGGGAGCCTGCCACGAGGACGTCGTTCTTGGCAACCACCTGCCCGTTTCCCTTGCGGAACGCCCTTCGGGGAGGACCTCGCCGGGCGCCGGAGGCCCCTCGCGCGGCGCCGGGTCAGCGGATGGCGAAGCCCTCGTAACCGCCTCGGGGTGTGTCCCAGATCTCGGTCACACCGTCCACGCGTCCGGGCGTGTCGTCACCGTGCAGCCATTCGAGCAGCCCCTCGCAGCGCTCGCGCGGGCCCTCCGCGACGACCTGGACCCGCCCGTCGGCCAAATTGAGAGCAAAACCACTCATCCCGCCGAGTTCCAGCGCCCTGGCCCGCGTGAACCAGCGGAAACCCACACCCTGAACCTGTCCGCGCACCCACGCGACCAGCCGTACATCCTCGCTCATGGGTGCAAGCTAACCAGTCAATGTCTCGCCGGACACTTCACCCCCTTGCGCCATGCGGTACCGTCCCCACCCAATGAATCGCACCTGAAACTCACTCGAACGTGTGAGTTCCGTGTTGATCGTGAGGAACGTCGACCGCGAGGACACGTCCCGCGTCAGGACCGCGAGGACGAGGAGGGCCAGAACATGGGACGCCACCGACGCTCCGCCGCCGGCCGCGCCGCCACGGGCCGCGCCGCGGGGGGCCGGCAGACGGACGGTACGACGGGACGGCACGGGCAACAGCCCGCGCCGGGCGACCGCCCCACGATGGGGATCGCGCCCTACCTGAACCCCGAGGCGTACGCCGAGGCCCGCGCGAAGAGCGACGCGTACCTGTTCGCTCCGGACGACGGCGGCGAGGGCGGCGGCCACCCGCAGGCCGGCCGCACGGTCCCCTTCCCGAGCGACGGCTTCAACCCCGACGAGGGCACCCAGCACGCGGGAACGCACCGCCGGCGCCGGAAGAAGGCCGTCACCCCCGTCCGTACCGGCCTCCTCGGCGTCTCCGCCGCGGTCGCCATCGGCACGGTCGCGGTGGCCACGGGCACGGTGCCCGGCCTCGACAACTACCGCTTCGACGGCGGCAGCGGCGGAGGCGGCCGGGTGCAGGCCCAGGACGTGCCGACCAACACCCCGTCCGGGCAGGGCGGCACCTCCGGCAGCGCCGAGTCGGGCCGGGGCGGCGACACCGCCACGAGCCGCGGCACCGACCGGTCCTCCGCACCGTCCTCGGACGGGTCCACGCCCTCGCAGTCCCCGTCCTCGAAGGCCCCGTCCTCCAAGTCCCCGTCCGAGAAGCCCTCCCCCTCGGCACCGGCGTCGAAGCCCGCCGCCCCCGCCGAGACCCCCTCGAAGACCCAGAAGCCGGAGTCGACGACTCCCAGCGAGAAGCCGAAGCCCACGCCCTCCCGGCCGGCCACGAAGGAACCGGCGAAGCCCAGCGCGCCCGCGGCGGCCTCGGAGCAGGCCGTCGCCCAGGCCCAGGTGCTCAAGCTGGTCAACGACGAGCGGGCCAAGGTGGGCTGCCGCCCGCTGGCCGCGAACAGCGCCCTGACCGGACTCGCCGCGGACTTCAGCCGGTCCATGGCCGAACAGGGCTTCTTCGACCACACGGACCCCAGCGGCGCGACCCCCTGGGACCGTGCCGAGGCGGCCGGCATAAGCAACCTCGGCGGCGAGAACATAGCCCGCGGCCAGGCCGACGCCCAGGCCGTGATGGACGCCTGGATGGACAGCCCCGGCCACCGCGCCAACATCCTGAACTGCGACTTCCAGACCCTGGGCGTCGGCGTCCACTTCGGCTCCGGCGGGCCGTGGTGGACGCAGAACTTCGGCTACTGACCCCGGCCCACGTACGCTGGCGGTATGTCGACCACGCAGGAGCGCACGGCGGAGCAGGATCTGCCGTACGACGTGTTCTCCCGGGCCTGTCCCTCGCGCGGCACCCTGGAGCACGTCACGGGGCGCTGGGGCGCGCTGACGCTCGGGGCGCTGTTCGAGGGGTCCTTCCGCTTCAACGAGCTGCGGCGCCGCGTCGACGGCGTCAGCGAGAAGATGCTGGCCCAGACGCTGCACGCGCTGGAGCGCGACGGTCTGGTGCATCGCGAGGCCCAGCCGACCAACCCGCCGCGCGTGGACTACGAGCTCACGCCGCTGGGGCGTGAGGTGGCCGGGCGGCTGATCGCGCTCATCCAGTGCCTGGAGGGGCGGATGGACGAGGTTCTGACGTCGCGGGAGCGGTACGACGAGGCGCGTCGGACGCCTGCGGTGTGATCGATCGCGGGGTGATCGCCTATGGGGCGGTCCTCGGTGGGCGCTGGCACTTCGGGCAGAAGTAGCTGGAGCGGTTCATCCACGGCCGGCGGCGCATCGGTGTGGCGCAGCGGCGGCAGGGCAGGCCCTCGCGGCCGTACGCGTCGAGGGAGCGGTCGAAGTAGCCGGACTCGCCGTTGACGTTGACGTAGAGGCTGTCGAAGCTGGTGCCGCCGACGGCGAGGGCGGCGTTCAGCACGTCCCGGACGTGGCCGAGGAGTTCGGCGGTGCGGGGGCGGGTGAGGGTCGCGGTGGGGCGTTCGTAGTGCAGGCAGGAGCGCCACAGGGCCTCGTCGGCGTAGATGTTGCCGACGCCACTGATCAGGGACTGGTCGAGCAGGGCCCGTTTGACGGTGGTGCGCTTGCGGCGCAGGGCGAGGTGGAAGGCCTCGTCGTCGAAGAGCGGGTCCAGGGGGTCGCGGGCGATGTGCGCGATGACGTCGGGCAGTCCGTCGGGGGACGTGTCGTGCAGGGAGAGGCCGCCGAAGGTGCGCTGGTCGACGAAGCGGAGTTCGGTGCCGAGGGCGTCGGTGAAGCGGACGCGGACGCGGAGGTGCTTTTCGGCGGGTGCCTCGTGCGGCTGGACCAGGAGCTGGCCGCTCATGCCGAGGTGGGCGAGGACCGCCTGACCGGCGTCCTCCAGGGGCAGCCACAGGTACTTGCCGCGGCGGCTGGGCGTGCCGATGCGGTGGCCCTTGAGGCGGTGGGCGAAGTCGTCGGGGCCGGCGATGTGCCGGCGTACCGCGCGTGGGTGGAGCACTTCGGCGTCGGCGACGGTGCGGTGGGCGACCCAGCGCTCCAGGCCGCGCCGGACGACTTCGACCTCGGGCAACTCGGGCATGGCATCCCCTCGGACGGTCCGGTTGACGTACCGAACGCCCACCCCGGTAGCGGGGCGGGCGTTCGGGACGTGTGGTGGTACGGGTGGGTCAGGCGGAGGCCGACGAGGCGTCGGCGGCCTCGGTGGCTTCGGCGGACGGCTGGTCGGCCGTCGCCTTGGCACGCTCGTCCGCCGCGGTCTTGATCGACCGCCACGCGGATTCCGCGGCCTGCTGCTCCGCCTCCTTCTTGCTGCGGCCGGTGCCGGTGCCGTACGAGACGCCTCCGACGCGGGCGGCAGCAGTGAAGGTCTTCTCGTGGTCGGGGCCGGTCTCCGTGACCAGGTACTCGGGGACGCCGAGCCCTTCGGTCGCGGTGAGTTCCTGGAGGCTGGTCTTCCAGTCCAGGCCGGCACCGAGGTTGGAGGACTTCTCGATCAGCGGGTCGAACAGGCGGTGCACCAGTTCGGAGGCCGCGTCGAGGCCCTGGTCGAGATAGACCGCGCCGATCACCGCTTCGAGGGTGTCGGCGAGGATGGATGCCTTGTCCCGGCCTCCCGTGCCCTCTTCACCGCGGCCGAGCCGGATGAAGGAGCCGAGTTCGAGCCCGCGGCCCACCTCCGCCAGCGCACGCGAGTTGACCACCGCGGCCCGCAGCTTGGCCAGCTGGCCTTCGGGCAGGTCGGGGTGGGTGCGGTACAGCGTGTCCGTGACGACGAGGCCGAGGACGGAGTCACCGAGGAACTCCAGCCGCTCGTTCGTCGGCAGACCGCCGTTCTCGTACGCGTAGGAACGGTGGGTCAGTGCACGCACCAGAAGGGCGGACTCGAGCTGGTAGCCGAGCCGCCCTTCCAGAAGCGTGTGGGACGAGGCCTGGTTGTTGTCCGCCTTCTTCTTGGCGGGTGGGTCCGCCTTGGCGTCATCCGCCTTCTTGGGGACTGACACAGTGCCTCTCACCAGCCGCTCAGACCTCGAGGACCTGGCGCTTGTTGTAGGTGCCGCAAGACGGGCACGCGATGTGCTGCTGCTTGGGCTCGTGGCAGCGCTCGCACGCAACCAGGGTGGGGACCGCAGCCTTCCACTGCGACCGGCGGTGGCGCGTGTTGCTGCGCGACATCTTCCGCTTCGGAACAGCCACGGCTACTTCTCCTGCTTCTCGTCGACGCCAGGTTCGGCGCCGCTCATCTCGTCCTTCTCGCCGTCTCCGAGTGAACCGGCGAGTCCCTGCAAAGCCGCCCAACGAATGTCGACGGCGTCGTGGTGGTGGTCCGGATCGTCCGCCAGGCGTGCTCCGCACTCGGAGCACAGACCCGGGCAGTCTTCCCGGCACACCGGCTGCATCGGCAGTGCGAGCACCACCGCGTCGCGCAGCACGGGTTCGAGGCCGATCAGTCCGTCCTCGACGAAGTACCTGTCCTCGTCGTCCTCGGCGTCGTCGCCCGGTTCCGCCGCAGGGCGGCCCCGGTCGTCGGCGTCAGGGTACGAGAACAGTTCCTGGAAGTCCGCGTCGAGCTCCTGCTCGAGCGGCTCCAGACACCTTACGCACTCCCCCTTGGCCTTGGCACGGGCGGTGCCTGTGACGAGCACCCCTTCCATGACCGACTCGAGCCGGAGATCGAGTTCCACCGGGGCGCCTTCCGGCACCGCGATGACTCCCTGGACACCGAAGTCCTTGGGAGCGTCGACCGTGCGGGTCAGGCGCTGCAGCGCACCGGGCCGCCGTCCCAGCTCGTGTGTGTCGAACACGAGGGGGTTGCGGTGGTCGAGGCGCGCGTTCAGAACCATTCCTGCTTTCGGTCTTCGTGGCTGGGGTACAGCTGGGGGACGCCGCCCTTCGGTGTTCCCGGGCAGCGGCGATCGCGGACGTACACGCGACCGAAGAGCCAGGATACTGGACCATTCGCTCACGGCCCAATCCGGGCCGGTCGGAGGCTCCAGCCCTAGAGGCCGCGGCCTTGTTCGTAGGCCCTCAGCTGCTCGGCGCTGATCATGCTGGTGTCGAAGAGGCTGGTCTCGTCGAGCGCCTGCGGCTGGGCCTGCGGGGGCTGTGCGGGCTGCTGGGGCTGGGGGTAGGCCTGCTGCTGCCCGTCGTACGTCTGCTGGGACGTGTCGTAGCCCTGGTACGCGTAGGGGTCGGCGGTCTGCTGCTGGTAGCCGTACGGGTCCTGGCCGCCGTACTGCTGCTGGTAGCCCGCGTACGGGTCGGGCTGCTGCTGGGCGTAGCCGTACGCCGGCTGCTGCGACGGCATCTCCGGCACCGCCTGCGCCGGTACCTGGGCCGCCGCCGGCTGCTGCTCGTCGTACTCGTGCCGGCGGGGCTGCTGGGCGGGGGCGTCGGAGAGGGCGGCCAGGTCGGCGAGGTAGTCGGCGTCGCTGGAGTGCTGCACGGTGGTGGAGTCGTCGGCGAGGGCGCCGAGGTCGTCGGTGGCGATCCGGCCGTGCAGCTTCTGGCGGCCCCGGCCGACCGCGTCCAGGGTCTTGGCCAGCACCGCCTCGAAGGCGCCGAGCTTGGTGTCGACGTAGGTGTCGGCGTCGCGGCGCAGGACCTCCGGGTCGTGGCTGCGCTCGGGGGCGTCCTCGTCCTCGTAGCCGTTCTCGTCGAGGCCGGGGCCGGTGCCGAGCAGCTTCTCGCGGCCCCGGCCGACGGAGCCGAGGGTCTTGGTGAGGACGACCTCGAAGTTGGCGAGCTTGGAGTCGACGTAGTCGTCGGCCTCGGCACGGACCTCCTCGGCCTCCTGGCGGGCCTCGGCGAGGATGCGGTCGGCCTCGGCCTGGGAACGGCGGGCGACCTCGGTGTCGGAGATCAGCGAACCGCGCTCGGCGTGTGCGCTCTCGATGATCCGGTCGGCCTCCTGGCGGGCCTGCGCGACCATCTGCTCCCGGTCGCCGATCAGCTCCTGGGCCTGGGCGAGGGAGCCGGGCAGCTCGGCGCGCAGCTCCTCCAGCAGCGAGAGCAGTTCGGCGCGGTTGACCACGCACGAGGCCGACATGGGCATGGCGCGGGCGCCGGAGACCATCGCGGTGATCTCGTCGAGCTTGTTCTGCACGTCCACCGTGTGCTCGCCACTCTCTACAGCTGTGTTGGAGACGGACGGGACGACTGTACGACCCTGCGGCGACGGTGTCAGTCCTTCCTCAGGCGCTCCGAGAGTGCTTCGAGGACCAGCGGCGGCACCAGGTGCGAGACATCGCCGCCCCAGGTGGCGACCTCCTTGACCAGGGAGGACGACAGGAAGCTGTAGGTGGGGTTGGTGGGGATGAAGAGGGTCTCCACACCGGAGAGGCCGTTGTTCATCTGGGCCATCTGCAGCTCGTAGTCGAAGTCGCTGACCGCGCGCAGGCCCTTGACGATGGCCGGGATCTCGCGCTGCTTGCAGAAGTCGACGAGGAGGCCGTGGAAGGACTCCACGCGTACGTTTCCGTACTCGGCGGTGACCTGGCGGATGAGGTCGATCCGCTCCTCGATCTCGAACAGGCCCTTCTTGGCCTGGTTGATCATCACCGCGACGTAGACCTCGTCGTAGAGGCTGGAGGCACGGGCGATGATGTCGAGATGTCCGTTGGTGATCGGGTCGAACGACCCGGGACAGACGGCGCGGCGCACTTGAGTTCCCTCGCTCTCCGGTCCGGTCATCGTGCGTCTTCGCACGTAGAGGCGGCGCGACCGTACCAAAACGTTCCCTCGCCGTAGCGACGGGCCCGGATCGCGTCGAAGCCGTCCGGCCAGCGGAATTCGCCGCCCCTGGTGCTGCGCTCCACGGTGACGAGCGCTTCGTCGGCGAGCCACCCCTCCGTGCGGAGTGTGAGCAGGATCTCCCGAAGATCGTCGTCGGAGACGGCGTAGGGCGGGTCCAGGAAGACGATGTCGTACGGCTCGGCCGGGGCCGGGGTGCGGACGATCTGTTCCGCCTTGCCCGCCCGGACCTCTGCGCCGGGCAGGCCGATGGCCTTGACGTTCTCCCGGACGGTGCGGGCGGCGCGGGCGTCGGCCTCGACGAGCAGGACGTGCCCGGCGCCCCGGGACAGCGCCTCCAGGCCGACGGCGCCGGAACCGGCGTACAGGTCGATGACCCGCTCGCCGTCGAGGGGGCCGCCGAGCAGGGACTGCCAGGTGGAGAAGAGTCCCTCGCGGGCGCGGTCGGAGGTGGGGCGGGTGCCGGTTCCCTGCGGGACGGCGAGGCGGCGTCCGCCGGCTTTGCCGGCGATCACTCGGGTCATCTGGGGTCCTTGGTCGTGAGCGGCTCTACGTTCAGTGTGGCTGGTCGCGCCCGCGCGGCGGAGCCGCACGTCGGCACAGCCCCGCGCTCCCGGGTGGGCGATGCTCAGCCCTTTTCCAGATACTGCTCCCTCTCCTCGTCCAAGAGGGCGTCCAGGGCCGTCCGCAGCTCGGGCAGGGCGGTCAGCTCCGGGTCGGCGGCCACCACCGCCGCCGCCTCCTGTCTCGCCTCGGCGATGATCTCCTCGTCCTCGATCACCGCGAGGACCCGCAGGGAGGTGCGGGCGCCGGACTGGGCCTGGCCGAGGACGTCGCCCTCGCGGCGCTGTTCGAGGTCGATGCGGGAGAGCTCGAAGCCGTCGAGGGTGCCGGCGACGGCGTTCAGCCGCTGGCGGGCCGCGCTGGCCTCGGGCATCTCGGAGACCAGCAGGCACAGCCCGGGCGCGGAGCCGCGGCCGACGCGGCCCCGCAGCTGGTGCAGCTGGGAGACGCCGAAGCGGTCGGCGTCCATGATCACCATGGCGGTGGCGTTGGGGACGTTGACGCCGACCTCGATGACGGTCGTGGCGACCAGGACGTCGGTCTCGCCGGCCGCGAAGCGGCGCATGACGGCGTCCTTGTCGTCGGGCTGCATGCGGCCGTGCAGGACCTCGACCCGCAGGCCCTGGAGCGGACCCTTGGCGAGCTGCTCGGCGACGTCGAGGACGGCGAGCGGGGGCCGCTTCTCCGCGTCCCCTTCAGGGGCCTTCTTGGCGGCTTCAGAAGCCTTCTTGGCGGCCTTCTTCGGGTCCTCGTCCTCGTCGCCGATGCGCGGGCAGACGACGTACGCCTGGTGGCCGTTCGACACCTCCTCGCGGACCCGCTCCCAGGCCCGCGCCAGGAAGTGCGGTTTGTCGGCGGCCGGGACGACATGGCTGGCGATCGGGGAGCGGCCGGCCGGGAGCTGGTCCAGGACGGAGGTCTCCAGGTCGCCGAAGACCGTCATGGCGACGGTGCGCGGGATGGGCGTGGCGGTCATGACGAGCAGGTGCGGGGGCTGCTTGCCCTTGCCGCGCAGGGCGTCGCGCTGCTCGACGCCGAAGCGGTGCTGTTCGTCGACGACGACCAGGCCGAGGTCGTGGAACTGGACCTTGTCCTCGATCAGCGCGTGGGTGCCGATGACGATGCCCGCCTCGCCGGTGGCCAGGTCGAGCAGGGCGTGCCGGCGGGCGGCGGCGCCCATCGAACCGGTGAGCAGTACGACCTTGGTGGCGTGTTCGGCGCCGCCGAGCATGCCGCCCTCGGCCAGCTCGCCCATCATCTCGACGACCGACCGGTGGTGCTGCTGGGCGAGCACTTCGGTGGGCGCCAGCATCACGGCCTGTCCGCCCGCGTCGACGACGGCGAGCATGGCGCGCAGGGCCACCATCGTCTTGCCCGATCCGACCTCTCCCTGGAGCAGCCGGTGCATCGGGTGGTCGGTGGCGAGGTCGTCGAAGATCTCGCGGGAGACCTTCTGCTGGCCGTCGGTGAGGGTGAAGGGGAGGCGGTCGTCGAAGGCCGTCAGCAGGCCGTCCGGGCTCGGTCGCCTCGGGACCGCGGGGAGCTGGGTCTCGGCGTGGCGGCGGCGCGCGAGGGCGACCTGGAGGACGAAGGCCTCGTCCCACTTCAGGCGGGCGCGGGCGTCCTCGATGTCCGCCTTGGTGTGCGGGCGGTGGATCTTCAGCAGGGCCTCGGGGAGGGAGACCAGGCCGCGGCCCTCGCGCAGGGAGCCCGGCAGGGGGTCGACGGCCTCCTGGGCGCTGGGCAGGACCGTCTGGATGGCCTTGGCGAGCTTCCAGGACTCCAGCTTGGCGGTGGCCGGGTAGAGGGGGATGAGGGCGCCCGCCCAGGACTCCACGGTCTCTCCGCCGTCGGGGTCGCCGCGCAGCAGCTCGTAGGCCGGGTGGGCCAGTTGAAGACGGCGGTTGAAGACGGAGACCTTGCCCGCGAACATCGCGCGGGTGCCCGGCAGGAGCTCCTTGTGGGGCTTGTGCACGCCGGCGCCGAAGAAGACCAGCTGGAGGCGGCCGCTCCCGTCGGTGATGGTCACCTCCAGGCGCTGCCCCTTGCCGCGCGGCGCTTTCGACGAGGCGAAGGTGTGCAGGCGGGCGTCGGCGACCTGGGCGACCACCGTGACGTGCTCGTCCATGGGGAGGTCGGCCAGGTGCGTGAGCTGACCGCGCTCCTCGTATCTGCGGGGGTAGTGGTGGAGGAGGTCGCCGACGGTGTGCAGGCCGAGGTGCTCGGTCATCACCTTCGCGGTGGCGGGGCCGAGGACCTTCTTCAGGGGTTCTCGCAGTGCGGGCACGAGATCCATTGCACACCACGCCACTGACAATGACCCCGCACGGCCCGGCGAAACGGCGGTGCCCGCCGTGTTACTCCACGCCGACCAGCAGCAGCGCGCCCTGCCGCCCGCCCCGGTAGACCACCGTGTCGACGGCCAGGTACGCCTGGCGGACCCGGGTCTCCAGACGGCCGGCGACGGACTCGGGGGCCTCTTCGCCGAGGACGAGGGTGACCAGCTCGCCGCCGGCCGCGAGCATCCGGTCCAGGACGGTTGCGGCGACTTCGGTGACGTCCGCGCCGATCACGGCCACGTCGCCGTCGATGAGGCCGAGCACGTCGCCGGCCTGGCAGATGCCGGCGGTGGTCCAGGCCTGGCGTTCGGCGACGGCGACCTCGGCGTACCGGGTGGCGCCGGCCGCCGAGGTCATCGCCACCACGTCCTCGTCGAAGCGCCGCCCGGGTTCGTGCACGGCCAGCGCGGCGATGCCCTGGACCGCGGAGCGGGTCGGGATCAGGGCGACCCGGACACCCTCGGTCCGGGCCTGCTCGGCCGCCGCCGCGGCGGTGTGGCGCAGCTCGGCGTCGTTGGGCAGCAGCACGACCTCGCGCGCGTGCGCCCGGCGTACGGCCTGGACCAGCTCGCCGCTCGCGGGCGGCTCCCCGGGGCGGGCGAGCACGGCCGTCGCGCCGGCCTCGGTGTAGAGCCCGGCCAGCCCCTCCCCCGGCACGACGGCCACCACGGCGCGCTGGGTCCGCTCCCGGGGCGGGCGCTCGGAGTGGGTGGTGTGCGCGTCGCCGTGCCCGAAGTGGGTGATCCGAATCCGGTACGGCCGTCCGGCCTCCACGCCCGCCTCCACGGCGGCGCCCGCGTCGTCGACGTGCACGTGGACGTTCCACAGTCCGTCGCCGCCGACGACGACGAGCGAGTCCCCGAGGGCGTCGAGCCGCTGCCGCAGCCGCGCGACGGCCGCGTCCTTGGCCTCCAGGAGGTAGATCACCTCGAAGGCGGGGCCGTCGCTCCCTTCACCGTCGACGGAGCCGCCGTCCACGGAACACTCGCCCACAGGGTCCACCGGGTCGTGCGCCACGCGTGCGTGCGGCACGGTGACCGGCTCCGGTGCCCGGCCCGTGAAGGTCTCCACGAGGGCCGCGAGGACGGTCACGAGGCCGTGTCCGCCGGCGTCGACGACTCCGGCACGCTCCAGGGCGGGCAGCTGGCCCGGGGTGGCGGCGAGCGCCGCGCGTGCGCCGTCGTACGCCGCGCGGGCCACGTCGGCGCAGTCGCCCTCCGCCCCGTCGGCCGCGTCGGCGGCGGCCGCGGCGACGGTCAGGACGGTGCCCTCGACGGGGTGGGCCACGGCCTGCCGGGCGGACTCGGCCGCGTGCCGCAGGGCCGCCCGCAGACCCGTGCCGTCGGTGCGGGCTCCCTCACCGTCCGGGTGGGCACCCTCGGCGTCGGCGGTGAGCACCTGGGCCAGGCCGCGCAGCAGCTGCGCGAGGATCGTCCCGGAGTTGCCGCGGGCACCGATCAGCGCGCCGTGCGCCATGGCGCCGACGGTCTCGGCCAGCGAGGGGCCCTCGCCCGGGTCCGGACCCGGACCCGGCTCCCCGGCGCCCACCGCGTGCGCCGCGAACACCGCCTCCACGGCGGCGACGGCCGACTCGACGGTCAGGTACAGGTTCGTGCCGGTGTCCCCGTCGGCGACCGGATAGACGTTGATCGCGTCGATCTCCTCGCGCGCCCGCCCGAGCGCGCGCAACGACAGACCGCACCAGGTACGCACCGCCAGAGCGTCGAAGAACCTCTGCGGCACCTGCGCCACCTGCGCCTCCCTGAGCTGCTGGACGTGGCTGGCAGCGTAGACCTCGGGAGGGTGTCCACCGGAAGAGGGCCGGGGGCGGGCCCCTGAGCTGCCATGGTAGTTTCGTTGTACGGGAGCAGCCGTTGTATGCTGCTCCGGTTGCCCGATCCCGATCGGGCTCTTCCCCCTGGCACCGCCACTCAGACCCCGGACCGTTCGCGGCCCCGGAACCTTGATCCCGGCATGCCGGGGTCAACCGTAAGTGCATCTGAAGTCTTTGGAGTGACCCGTGGCTGCCAACTGCGACGTCTGTGGCAAGGGGCCGAGCTTCGGCAACAACATCTCGCACTCGCACCGCCGTACGTCCCGTCGCTGGAACCCGAACATCCAGCGTGTGCGTACCGTGGTCGGCGGGACGCCGAAGCGCGTGAACGCTTGCACCTCGTGCATCAAGGCCGGGAAGGTCTCGCGCTGACGCGTCAGCTGAGCGCGCGGCCACTGCCTGGTCCGCTGCATGGAGCCGGTCCACCTCGGGTGGGCCGGCTTTTTGCCGTGCCGTAAAGCTTCTCCGCCCGGCCGGCCGCCCTCTGCCGAGAAGGCGGCCACCGGCGTCGGGCTCAGAGAACGTCCCGCCCGAGCGCCCAGCCGTGGTCCACGGGCCCGATGCCGCCGCCGAGCGCGAACCCGGCCCCGATCGCCCCGGTGACGTACTCCTTGGCCGCCGCGACCGCCTCGGGCACCGACTGCCCCTTGGCGAGCCCGCAGGCGACGGCCGACGCGAGGGTGCAGCCGGTGCCGTGGGTGTGCCGGTTGTCGAGGCGCGGGGCGCGCAGCCAGTGCTCCTCGGAGCCGTCGGTGAGCAGGTCCACGGCGTCGCCCGCCAGGTGGCCGCCCTTGACCAGCACCCAGCGCGGCCCGTACTCCAGCACGGCCGCCGCGGCCCGGCGCAGGTCGGTGTCCGACTCGACGCGTACGCCGGTGAGTTGGGCGACCTCGTCGAGGTTGGGGGTGGCGACGGTGGCGGCCGGGAGCAGCTTGGTGCGGACCGAGTCCAGCGCCGAGGCGGCGAGCAGCGCGTCCCCGTGCTTGGAGACGCCGACCGGGTCGACGACGGCGGGGGCGTCGGTGTCCGCGATCAATTCGGCGACCGTCTCGACCAGTTCGGCCGAGGACAGCATCCCGGTCTTTACCGCCTGGACGCCGATGTCGTCCACGACGCTGCGGTACTGGGCCCGCACCGCCTCCACGGGCAGCTCCCAGGCGCCCTGCACGCCCAGCGAGTTCTGCGCGGTCACCGCGGTGAGCACGCTCATGCCGTGGGTGCCGAGCGCGAGCATGGTCTTCAGGTCGGCCTGGATGCCGGCGCCGCCGCCGGAGTCGGAGCCGGCCACGGTGAGGACGTTCGGCAGGCTCATGCTTCGACCTCCCCGCCGAAGTGGTCCCAGCCGCCCTTGCTGGTCCAGGGCGCGCCGTCGACGGTCACCTGGGGCAGCGCGGAGGGGTTGAGGACCTCGCCGATGACCTTCCAGCGGGCGGGCAGCTTCACGTCCGGCGGGAAGGTCGCCACGATCGCGTGGTCCTCTCCCCCGGTCAGCACCCACTGCATCGGGTCGACGCCGACGGCCTGCCCGATGTCGTTCATCTGGGTCGGGATGTCGATCTGGCCGGAGCGGATGTCGATCCGGACCTTGCTGGCCTCCGCGATGTGGCCCAGGTCGGCGATGAGTCCGTCGCTCACGTCACACATGGCGGTGGCGCCGAGCCCGGCGGCTGCGGGTCCCGCGTGATAGGGCGGCTCGGGGCGCCGGTGGGCCTCGACGAAGGCGCGCGGCGACCGGAAACCCCGGGAGAGGACGGCGAACCCGGCCGCGGACCAGCCGAGCCAGCCGGTCACCGCGACGAGGTCGCCGGGCTGGGCGCCGCCCCGGGTGACGGGCTCCTGGTTGCGCAGGTCGCCCAGTGCGGTGATGGAGACGGTGATCGTGTCGCCGCGCACCACGTCGCCGCCGACCACGGAGGCGCCCGCGACCTGGCACTCGTCGCGCAGGCCGTCCATCAGCTCGGTCGGCCAGGTCACCGGCAGCTCGGCGGGGACCACCAGGCCCAGCAGCAGCGCGGTCGGCACCGCGCCCATGGCGGCGATGTCGGCCAGGTTCTGCGCGGCGGCCTTGCGGCCCACGTCGTACGCGGTGGACCAGTCGCGGCGGAAGTGTCGCCCCTCGACGAGGATGTCGGTGCTGGCCACGACCCTGCGGTCGGGCGCGGCCACCACGGCGGCGTCGTCGCCGGGGCCGACCCGGACCGCCGGGGTGGTGGTGAGACGGGAGGTGAGCTCCCTGATGAGCCCGAACTCCCCGAGCTCACCAACAGTGCCCTTCATTGACTTGGCTCCCCTTCTGTCCCTGTCCGTGCCCGGTCGCGCGTCATCTCTGTCCTCGTTACGGTCGATACGACCGTCGCCACTCGCCGGCGCGCTCGTCAACTCGTGTCATCGCGGCACCACGGCGCGAACGGCCCGTGCTCCGCGGGTCTCCCCGCGAGGAGCGGCGACGCGATACCGTGGCGTTCCTTTTCCCCACATGATCCTCGTGGCCGCTCTGGAGGTTTCGTGGTACAGGCGTACATCCTGATCCAGACGGAGGTCGGCAAGGCGTCGACCGTCGCCGAGACGATCAGCAAGATCCCCGGAGTGATCCAGGCCGAGGACGTGACAGGACCCTACGACGTCATCGTCCGCGCCCAGTCCGACACCGTCGACGAGCTGGGTCGCATGGTGGTGGCCAAAGTCCAGCAGGTGGACGGCATCACTCGTACTCTGACCTGTCCGGTCGTGCATCTCTAGCCCCCTTCCGCCCGCTCGCTCGCTCTCCCACCGGTGATCGCCGCCGCAGGCTGCTCCTCAGCAGACGACAGCGGGTCGGCGGCGGTTCCCCCGGCCGCAGGCCCGGCCGCGTTGGTCACCAAGCTGTGGCACAACGCGGACAACACACGGGCAGCGGGCTGGGAAACCCGCTGATCATACTGCGAGAAGGCGACCCCCGAGGGGGCCGCCTTCTCGTCCGTGCGCGGGCGGGAGACGTCAGCGCAGTCCGGTGGAGCGCCGCAGCGCCGCCTGGACCAGCCGGTCCACCAGTTCCGGGTAGCTCACTCCGGCCGCCTGCCACATCTGCGGGTACATGGAGATCGGCGTGAAGCCCGGCATGGTGTTGATCTCGTTGATCACGAACTCGTCGTCCTCGGTGAGGAAGAAGTCCGCGCGGACCAGCCCTTCGCAGGAGGCCGCGTCGAACGCCGCGACCGCGAGCCGCCGGACCTCGGCGGTCTCCTCGTCCGTGAGCGGGGCGGGGACGACGCCGGGCGTGGAGTCGATGTACTTGGCCTCGAAGTCGTAGTACGCGTGCTCGGAGGGCGGCGGGATCTCGGCGGGGACGGAGGCCCGGGGGCCGTCCTCGAACTCCAGCACCCCGCACTCGATCTCCCGGCCGCGCAGCGCCGCCTCGACGAGGATCTTCGGGTCGTGGCGGCGGGCCTCCTCGATCGCCTCGTCGAGGCCGGAGAGGTCGTCGACCTTGGTGATACCGATCGAGGAACCGGCCCGCGCGGGCTTCACGAACAGCGGCCAGCCGTGTTCGCCGGCGAAGTCGACGACCTTCTTGCGGGCGGCGGAACGGTCCTGCTCCCACTCGCGGGGGCGGATCACCGCGTACGGGCCGACCTTCAGCCCGTAGGAGGTGAACACCGCCTTCATGTACTCCTTGTCCTGGCCGACGGCCGAGGCGAGCACGCCCGAGCCGACGTAGGGCACGCCGGACAGCTCCAGCAGGCCCTGGAGGGTGCCGTCCTCGCCGTAGGGGCCGTGCAGCACGGGGAAAACGACGTCGACCTCGCCCAGGGCCTTGGGCACCGAGCCGGGTTCGCTGTAGACGACCTCGCGGCTGGCGGGGTCGACGGGGAGCACCACGGCGCCCTCGGTCGACTCGGCCAGTTCGTCGACGTCGGGCGTACGGCGGTCGGTGATCGCCATGCGTTCCGGTTCGTCGGCGGTCAGGGCCCACCGGCCGTCCCGGGTGATGCCGATCGGCAGGACGTCGTACTTCGTCCGGTCGATGGCCGCGAGGACGGCGCCGGCGGTGACCACGGAGATCCCGTGTTCGGAGCTGCGTCCGCCGAACACGACGGCCACGCGCGGCTTGCGAGGGGGCTGCTCCGGACTCTGCTCGGGGCTCTGGGGGAGGTTCTCGGTGCTCATATCGGGTTGAGAGTACCCGCCCGAGGTGCCGCGAGACAGCGTCGGCGGGGCCGCGTGGCGCGGGCGCGACCCGGGTGCCGGGCGGGTTCCGGTCGAGGCGTCGCTCAGCGTCGCTCAGCGTCGTTCCGGCTTCGCGCTGCGCGACATCAGCTCCTTGACCGCCACCACCGGGGCCTTGCCCTCGTGGACGATCGCGACGACCGTCTCGGTGATCGGCATGTCGACGCCGTGCCTGCGGGCCAGATCCAGCACGGACTCGCAGGACTTGACGCCCTCGGCGGTCTGCTTGGTGACCGCGATGGTCTCCTGGAGGGTCATGCCCTTGCCGAGGTTGGTGCCGAAGGTGTGGTTGCGGGACAGCGGTGAGGAGCAGGTCGCCACCAGGTCGCCGAGTCCGGCCAGTCCGGAGAAGGTCAGCGGGTCGGCGCCGAGGGCGACTCCGAGCCGCGTGGTCTCGGCGAGGCCGCGGGTGATGAGGGAGCCCTTGGCGTTGTCGCCGAGGCCCATGCCGTCCGCGATGCCGACGGCGAGCCCGATCACGTTCTTCACCGCGCCGCCCAGCTCGCAGCCGACGACGTCGGTGTTGGTGTACGGGCGGAAGTACGGCGTGTGGCAGGCGGCCTGGAGGCGCTGGGCGACCGACTCGTCGGGGCAGGCGACCACGGCGGCGGCGGGCATGCGGGCGGCGATCTCCCGGGCCAGGTTGGGGCCGGTGACCACGGCGACGCGCTCGGGGCCGACCTTGGCGACGTCCTCGATGACCTCGCTCATCCGCATCGCGGAGCCGAGTTCGACGCCCTTCATCAGCGACACCAGGACCGTGCCGGGCGCCAGCAGCGGCGTCCAGTCGGCGAGTCCCGCGCGCAGGGTCTGGGAGGGGATCGCGAGGACGGTGAAGTCGGCGCCCCTCGCGGCCTCTGCGGCGTCGGTGGTGGCGCGCAGGTTCGCGGGGAGTTCCACGCCTGGCAGGTAGTCCGGGTTGGTCCGGTCCGAGTTGACGGCGTCGGCGAGTTCGGCGCGGCGCCCCCACAGGGTGACGTCGCAGCCGGCGTCGGCGAGGACCATGCCGAAGGCCGTGCCCCACGACCCGGTGCCGAAGACGGCCGCCTTGACGGGCTCGCTCACGTGCTCTGCCCTTCCGCCTGCTGCGGCTGCTCGTTGTGCGTGTGCTCGTTCTGCGTGTGCTCGTTCTGCCGGTTCTGGGCCTGCGTGCGGCGCCGCTGCTCGATCCGCTCACGCCGCGGGTCGTAGGGCGTCTCGGGCGCCTTCTCGCCGCGGATCTCCTCCAGCTGGCGGGTGACGGCGGCCATGATGACCTCGGTGGCCTCCTTCAGCAGCTCCGCGGTCATCTCCTTGTCGTAGAACCGCGCCAGGTCGACCGGTGGGCCCGCCAGCACCTGGTGGGTCTTGCGCGGCAGGAGGTGGGGCTTCTTGGCGTAGGGCGGCAGCAGTTCGTTGCAGCCCCATTGGGCGACCGGGATCACCGGGCACTTGGTCTGCAGGGCGACGCGCGCGGCACCGGTCTTGGCGGTCATCGGCCAGCCGTCCGGGTCGCGGGTGAGGGTGCCCTCGGGGTAGAAGGCGACGCACTCGCCGCGTTCCACGGCGTCGATCGCGGCCCGGAAGGCGCTGAGCGCGTCCGTGCTCTCGCGGTAGACGGGGATCTGTCCGGTGCCCCGCATCGCGGCACCGACGAATCCTTTCTTGAAAAGACCGCTCTTCGCCAGGAATCGCGGGACGCGCCCGGTGTTGTACTGGTAGTGCGCGTACGCGAAGGGGTCGACGTGCGAATTGTGGTTCACAGCGGTGATAAATCCACCGTCGGCCGGAATGTTCTCCATTCCCCGCCAGTCCCGCTTGATCAGAACCACGAGCGGCGGTTTGCAGATCACCGCGGCCAGGCGGTACCAGAAGCCGATTCTGCGGCGGGGCACGCTGACACCTTTCCTCCAGGGCCTGGGGCCGGACAAGTGTCGCCCCGGGCCGCCCGTCTGTCGAGAACACCGTACGCCCCGGAGAGTGAACCGGCGGATCTCCCAGGTGACAATGGCGGCGACGAGAGAAGGACGGAACGCTCGTGCAGTGGACCTTGGTCGTACCCGTGAAGCCCCTTGCCCGGGCCAAGAGCAGGCTGTCGGACACCGCGCACGACGGGGTGCGGCCGGGCCTCGCGCTGGCGTTCGCACAGGACACCGTGACAGCCGCGCTGGCCTGCCCGGAGGTGGCGGATGTGGCAGTCGTCACGGACGACGCCCGGGCGGGGCGGGAGCTGGCGAAACTGGGCGCCGGGGTCGTTCCGGACGAGCCGGGCGGCGGTCTGAACGCCGCCCTGGCGCACGGGGCGGCCGTGGTGCGGGCGAGGCGTCCCGCACGCCCGGTGGCCGCGCTCAACGCCGATCTCCCCGCACTGCGGCCGGCCGAATTGGCGCGAGTCCTGGCGGCGGCTTCCGAATTCCCGCGTGCATTTCTCGCCGACGCGGCCGGAATCGGCACGACCCTGCTGGCCGCGGCGCCGGGCCGTGAATTGACTCCGGCTTTCGGGTCGGATTCCAGGTCCCGGCACCGCGCGTCCGGCGCGGTGGAACTGCGGCTCCGCGAGGTGGATTCCGTACGGCAGGACGTCGACACCGGCGGTGATCTGCGCGCCGCGCTGGCGCTGGGAGTGGGGCCCCGTACGGCCGCGGTGGCCGCGCGGCTGCTGATCGCCGGGCAGTAGGCTGCCGGCATGCAGGCGACCGCTTACACGTACGACCCGGAAGAGCGCAGCGGGCAGGTGCTGCTCGACGACGGCACACCGGTGCCCTTCGACGCGGCGGCGTTCGACGCGGGGGGCCTGCGGCTGCTGCGGCCCGGTCAGCGGGTGCGGATCGAGACCGAGGGCTCGGGCGCGGAGCGCAGGATCACGCTGGTGACGTTGCAGACCTTCTGACCGGACGCGCGGGGGCCCTGGCGGCCGGACGCGGCACAGTTCCGACGCCGGACGTGGCAGCGTTTCCGACGCCGGGCGTGGCAGCATTTCCGACGCCGGGCGCGGCAGCATTTCCGACGCCGGGCGCGGCAGCATTTCCGACGCCGGACGTGGCAGCGTTTCCGACGCCGGACGCCGGAGAGTTCCGGCACCGGGCGTGGCAGACGTGATGGCGGCCGGGCGCCGCAAGCCGTGCTGACCGGCCGGGCGCCGTGGCAGACCTCTCTCCGCCCACCGGCGCGGCAGACGTGCTCACGGCCTGTGGACCGGACTCGATGACGACCGGGCACCACTGGCCTTTCCGACCGGCCGCCGGGCACGCAAGCTCTTCCGGCCGGGCGCCGCAAGCCTTCCTGACCGGCCGGGCGGCGCCGCAGGCCCCCTTCTCCCGGCCGGGCGCCGCACACGCCGCGGGCCGGACTCCGAGAGGGAGTCCGGCCCGGCGCGTGAGTGCCCGTGCGACCTGCCGCGTGCCGCTACTTCTTGCGGGCGGTGGCCTTCTTGGCGGTGGTCTTGCGGGCGGTCGACTTCTTGGCCGGAGCCTTCTTCGCCGTCGCCTTCTTGGTGGCGGGGGCCTTCTTGGCCGTGGTCTTCTTCGCCGCCGCGGTGGTCTTGGCGGTGGACTTCTTGGCGGGGGCCTTCTTCGCCGTCGCCGTCTTCGCCGCCCCGGTGGTCTTCTTCGCGGTCGTCTTCTTCGCCGCCGAGGTCGTCTTCTTGGCCGCGCCCGTGGTCTTCTTCGCGGCGCCCGTGGCCTTCTTGGCGGCGGCCTTCTTGCCCGCGGCCTTGGAGATGGTGGGCGGCGGACCGGACAGGCTGCCCTTGGGGGCCTTCTTGACCGCGATGTCGTTCTTCGGAAGCTTCTTCGAGCCGCTCACCAGGTCCTTGAAGCCCTGACCCGCGCGGAAACGCGGCACGGACGTCTTCTTGACCCGCACCCGCTCACCCGTCTGCGGGTTGCGGGCGTAACGGGCCGGGCGGTCGACCTTCTCGAAGGAACCGAAGCCGGTGACCGAGACCCGGTCGCCCGCGACCACTGCGCGGACGAGGGCGTCCAGGACCGCGTCGACAGCGTCGGCGGCCTGCTGCCGACCGCCGACCTTGTCGGCAATCGCTTCTACGAGCTGCGCCTTGTTCACGTCTTCCCCTTCGGAGACATCGCCAGAACGAATCTGTTCAAGCTTTTTCGCACGTTAGGCAGATATATACCGCAAATCAAACACGAAACGGGCTAATCACCCTTGTGCCGCAACGGACTCGGGCCGCCCTGGCCTGTTCAGCCGTCCTCTTCGGGAAACCGACCCTCGTCGAGGTCCGCGATGAACCGCTCCAGGCGCCGTTCCGCACCGGCGAGATCGTGTTTGGCCGCGGCCGTAATGACCAGCAGCTTCCGGGTCAGCGCCATCCGTACGCCCTCCGGGACTTGCAGTGCGCGCACTCTTGTGTGCGCTTCCTTGAGCCGGGACGCGACCGCCGCATAGAGCTGGAGTTGGCCGTCGTGTTCCATGCACAGATTGTGCCATCTGGGGCGAGTTGTCGCCTGCGCAGGGGGCAACTGCCGCCTCGGACGGCCGTCCGGCCACATCCGGAAACCGCGCCTCCAGGAGCCGCGTACCCCTGCAACCACGCCTCTAACGTGGGAAGTTGACAGACCCAGCCGTGACACGCACACGCGCGCGAACGCAGAAAAGGCTGTACCCCCGATCGGGCCGATCGGGGGTACAGCCGGGGTGTTGGGTGGCCGAAACTCGACCTTGCCGGGGGCCTTGAGAAGGCCCCCGGTGTCAGACCTGGAGGGTCTGCGGCTTGAACGACGGGCGCTTCGCCTCGTACGCGGCGATGTCCGCCTCGTTCTGGAGGGTGATCGAGATGTCGTCCAGCCCGTTCAGCAGCCGCCAGCGGGAGTTCTCGTCCAGCTCGAAGGAGGCGGTGACGCCCTCCGCGCGGACCTCACGGGCCTGAAGGTCGACCGTGACCTCGGCCTGCGGGTCGTTCTCCGTCAGCTCCCACAGCGCGTCCACGACCTTCTGGTCGAGGACCACGGTGAGCAGCCCGTTCTTCAGCGAGTTGCCGCGGAAGATGTCGGCGAAGCGGGAGGAGATCACGGCCTTGAAGCCGTAGTTCTGCAGCGCCCAGACGGCGTGCTCACGGGAGGAGCCGGTGCCGAAGTCGGGGCCGGCGACCAGAACCGTGGCGCCTTCGCGCTCGGGCCGGTTGAGTACGAACTCCGGGTCCTTGCGCCAGGCCTCGAACAGCCCGTCCTCGAATCCGTCCCGCGTCACCTTCTTGAGCCAGTGGGCGGGGATGATCTGGTCGGTGTCGACGTTGGAGCGGCGCAGCGGGACGGCCCGGCCGGTGTGGGTGGTGAATGCTTCCATGGCTCTCAGACTCCAGCGGGCGTGGGGACGTCGGCGGCGGACAGGTCGGCCGGGGAGGCCAGGTGGCCCAGGACCGCCGTCGCGGCGGCGACCTGCGGCGACACCAGGTGGGTGCGGCCGCCCTTGCCCTGCCGTCCCTCGAAGTTGCGGTTGGAGGTGGACGCGGAGCGCTCACCGGGGGCGAGCTGGTCCGGGTTCATGCCCAGGCACATCGAGCAGCCCGCGTGCCGCCATTCGGCGCCGGCCTCCTTGAAGACCACGTCCAGGCCCTCGGAGACGGCCTGGAGACCCACCCGCGCGGAGCCGGGGACGACCAGCATGCGTACGCCGTCGGCGACTTTGCGGTCCCGGACGATCTCGGCGGCGGCGCGCAGGTCCTCGATGCGGCCGTTGGTGCACGAACCTACGAAGACGGTGTCCACCTTGATGGAGCGCAGCGGCTGCCCGGCCTCCAACCCCATGTACTCCAGGGCCTTTTCGGCGGCGAAGCGCTCCGAGGCGTCTTCGTACGAAGCCGGGTCGGGGACGGCGGCGGACAGCGGGGCGCCCTGGCCCGGGTTGGTGCCCCAGGTGACGAACGGCGACAGCTCGGCGGCCTCGATGACGACCTCGGCGTCGAACTCGGCGTCGTCGTCGGTGCGCAGCGTCCTCCAGTACTCGACGGCCGCGTCCCAGTCGGCGCCCTCGGGGGCGTGCGGGCGGCCCTGGAGGTAGGCGAAGGTGGTCTCGTCGGGGGCGATCATGCCCGCGCGGGCACCGGCCTCGATGGACATGTTGCAGATGGTCATGCGGGCCTCCATCGAGAGCTTCTCGATGGCCTCGCCGCGGTACTCCAGGACGTAGCCCTGGCCGCCGCCGGTGCCGATCTTCGCGATGATCGCGAGGATCAGGTCCTTGGCCGTGACGCCCTCAGGCAGTTCCCCGTTGACGGTGATCGCCATGGTCTTCGGGCGGGCCATGGGCAGCGTCTGGGTGGCCAGCACGTGCTCGACCTGGGAGGTGCCGATGCCGAACGCCAGCGCGCCGAAGGCACCGTGCGTGGAGGTGTGCGAGTCGCCGCAGACCACAGTGGTGCCGGGCTGGGTCAGGCCCAGCTGCGGGCCGACGACGTGCACGACGCCCTGCTCGACGTCGCCCAGCGGGTGCAGCCGGACGCCGAAGTCCGCGCAGTTCTTGCGCAGCGTCTCCAGCTGGGCCCGGGAGACCGGGTCCGCGATGGGCTTGTCGATGTCGAGGGTCGGGGTGTTGTGGTCCTCGGTGGCGATGGTCAGGTCGAGCCGGCGCACGGGGCGGCCGCTCTTGCGGAGGCCGTCGAAGGCCTGCGGGCTGGTCACCTCGTGCAGCAGGTGCAGATCGATGAAGAGGAGGTCGGGCTCGCCCTCGGCGCGCCGGACGACGTGGTCGTCCCAGACCTTCTCCGCGAGTGTCCTACCCATCGCTTTCCCTCCGGCCGGCGACAACGCGACGGCCCAACTAGAGATCTTGGGGAAGCGGTGCCCGCACCCCTGTGTTTCCGGGCAACCGCCACCAGGCCCTTTCGTCACGGGCCGCTGTGACTTCCTGCCATCAAGAGTGGCGGGTTCCACGGAAAATTGAACTTGCGTTTCACAGAGTGAGACGGGAGTATCGTTTCATGGACAACAGTAGCGGCGTCGGCGTTCTGGACAAGGCGGCCCTCGTCCTGAGCGCTCTGGAGTCCGGCCCGGCCACCCTCGCGGGACTGGTCGCGGCGACCGGACTGGCACGACCCACGGCCCACCGCCTGGCCGTGGCACTGGAACACCACCGCATGGTGGCACGCGACATGCAGGGCCGTTTCATTCTCGGCCCGCGCCTGGCCGAACTGGCCGCGGCGGCCGGCGAGGACCGCCTGCTCGCCACGGCCGGCCCGGTGCTCACCCACCTCCGTGACGTGACGGGCGAGAGCGCCCAGCTCTACCGCCGCCAGGGCGACATGCGCATCTGCGTCGCGGCGGCCGAGCGCCTGTCGGGCCTCAGGGACACGGTCCCGGTCGGCTCGACGCTCACGATGAAGGCCGGTTCCTCGGCGCAGATCCTCATGGCCTGGGAGGAGCCCGAGCGCCTCCACCGGGGTCTGCAGGGCGCCCGCTTCACGGCGACGGCGCTGTCCGGCGTCCGGCGCCGGGGCTGGGCCCAGTCGATCGGCGAGCGCGAGCCGGGGGTCGCCTCCGTCTCCGCGCCCGTGCGCGGCCCCTCGAACCGCGTGGTGGCCGCCGTCTCCGTCTCCGGCCCCATCGAGCGCCTCACCCGTCACCCGGGCCGCATGCACGCCCAGGCGATCATCGACGCCGCCGGCCGCCTCTCCGAGGCCCTGCGCCGCACGGGCTGACCCGGCCCGCGTACGCGACCGGGAAGGCCCGCCTCAACGCCGCGGCGGGCCTTCCCGTACATCACGCCTCCTACTCACCCCGCATTCATGCCCTTTCGGCCCCCGACCGGTGCGCGTACCGGTCCTCGGCCCGCCTGCCCCGCCGCTCCAGCGGCACCTGGCCGTGTGCCGCCGCGAGCCCGAAGGGCGGCATGTCCGCGTAGATCGACTCGTAGGACCCCTCCGGCACCACGTACGCCTCGTGCCACAGCCCCACGTGCCCGCGCACCTTCTGCGCCCGCTCCTTGCGGTTGATGAACGCCCACGCCCGGTGGTGGAACATGTCGGGCGAGTGGGCGTACCGGTAGAGCTTCTCCTTGGACTCCCAGTACTGGACCACGTAGTACGTCCGCGGCGAGGCCGTCAGCAGGACGTGCCCGAGGAGTCCGCGGTCCGGGTCCTTCGCCAGTTCGCGCAGCATGCGCGGCATGGCCAGCAGGACCGGCAGCCACCGGCTGCTGGAGATGCTGAACTGGGAGACCGCCCGGGGGCTGTCCTCCCTCTCCCTCGTGCACCGGTCGCTGGTGACCGCGGTGGCGGCGCTGCGCCGGCTGGACTACCCGTGGGACGCGGAACTGATGGCGCCGTACGGGCAGTTGATGCACGAGGTGGCCCGCAAGGACCTGGACTTCATGGAGAGCCACGGCTCGGAGGCGGAGAAGGTCGAGATGGCGGTCGCGGCGGCGGTGCTCTTCCAACCGGTGCTGCGGGCACTGCACCGGCTGGCACAGGAGGAGGAGTCGGCGCGGCGGTACGGCACCGAATGAACGCCGAAGGGGCTCCCGCCTGTGCGGGAGCCCCTTCGGACTCGTGTACCCCCGACCGGATTCGAACCGGCGCTACCGCCTTGAGAGGGCGGCGTGCTAGGCCGCTACACAACGGGGGCGTGGATCTCGCAAGCGCTTCATGCTGAACCGCCGCTGATCCGAGCTGGTCTACCAGGACTCGAACCTAGACTAACTGAACCAGAATCAGTCGTGCTGCCAATTACACCATAGACCAATGTGGTTTAGACCAGTTTGTACCCCCGACCGGATTCGAACCGGCGCTACCGCCTTGAGAGGGCGGCGTGCTAGGCCGCTACACAACGGGGGCCCTAGCGATCACCTCGTGAGAGATCACCGTACCCCCGACCGGATTCGAACCGGCGCTACCGCCTTGAGAGGGCGGCGTGCTAGGCCGCTACACAACGGGGGCCTTGCGGATGTCATCCGCGGCGCAGATAAGCTCTGCGAGCTGGCCTACCAGGACTCGAACCTAGACTAACTGAACCAGAATCAGTCGTGCTGCCAATTACACCATAGGCCACTGGAACGCAAGCCCCTGAGGGGATCTTGTTCTAGCTTTGCGCTTCCGGTTCCCGGCCTTTCGGCCCGCTCCCCGGCGGCGCAGGAAGAACATTACCCGAAGGTGGACGGGGCTCCAAAACGAGTATCGGCACCGAGGAGCGCCGGGAGTTCGGACAGGGACGCGATACGGCGTGGTCCGGCGGGCGGGTCGAGGGTCGCGTACGCGCCGCCGCGGTCGATCCACACCGACAGCAGCCCGGCGTCGGCGGCTCCGCGTCCGTCGATCTCCGGGTGGTCGCCGACGTAGGCGACCTCGTGAGGGGCGAGGGAGAGGGCGTCGCAGGCGGCGAGGAAGGCGCCGGGCTCGGGCTTGGAGACGCCCAGCTCGGCGGCGCACAGGATGGCCTCGAAGCGGTCGTGGACGCCGAGGACGCGCAGCTTGCGGTCCTGGACGGTGAGGCTGGAGTTGGAGAGCACCGCGTGCCGGTGGCTGTCGGCGAGGGCGTCGAGGACGGGCACCACGTCCGGGAAGAGGGACCAGGCGGCCTCGTAGTGCGTGACGTAGCGCTGGAACCAGTCGTCGGCCTCGGTGTCGGTCAGCTCCGGCCGGCCCAGGAAGACCCGGGTGCGGTCGCGGCGCTGTGTGACGAAGTCGACTTCACCGGCGGCGAATCTGGCCCACTGCCGGTCGGTGATCTCCCGCCAGCGCACGAGGGCCTCCTCTGCCGTCCCGTACCCGGCGAGCAGCCCCTCGGCGACCAGGTGGGCGCGCATGCCCTCGCGGTCGGCGGTGGTGTAGTCGAAGAGGGTGTCGTCTACGTCCCAGACCACGGCTTGGATCGGCATGGCGCCAGCCTAGGGCGTACGGACGGTGGGTGCCCCGGAGTCGGCGGACTCGGCCCCTACTGGGCGGCGAGGCCCTCGATCTCGACGAGCATCCGCGGGTCGGACAGGGCCCGTACTTCGGCCAGCAGGCTCGCGGGGCGGCAGTCGGCGGCGGCCAGCTCGTCCAGTACCGCGTCGTAGTGGGCCGTCACCGCCTCGATGTCGACGGTGAGGATCCTGATCTGGACGAGGTCGCTCAGGGCGAACCCGGCCTTGTCCAGCGTCTCGGCCAGGCGCCGGAAGGTCAGCCGGAGCTGGCCGCGGACGTCGCCCACGGCGGCGATGCCGCCGTCGTCGTCCCGGGCCTCGTGACCGGCGACCACGAGCCAGCGCCGGGGCTGTTCGACGAGTACGGCCCGGTTGTAGGCCAGGCGGTCCCCGAAGAAGCGTGGGTCGATGTCCTCTCGGCGCATGCCGTCAGTCTGCGGGGGTCGAGCCCGCGGCGCCGGTCGGAGGGAGCCGGGCGGGGTACGGAAAGGGCGGCGCCCGTGCGGACGCCGCCCTTCACACGTGCTGCCGGTTATGCCGCGAGGCGTGCCAGCGCCGCGTCGATCCGGGCCAGCGTCTTCTCCTTGCCCAGGACCTCCAGGGACTCGAAGAGGGGCAGGCCGACCGTGCGGCCGGTGACGGCGACGCGGACGGGGGCCTGGGCCTTGCCGAGCTTGAGGCCGTGGGCCTCGCCGGCGGCCAGGACGGCCTCCTTCAGGGACTCCGGGGACGTCCAGTCGGCGGCGTCCAGCTTCTCCCGGGCCGTGCGCAGGAGCGCGTCCGAGCCCTCCTTCATCGCCTTCGTCCAGCTCGCCTCGTCGGAGACCGGCTCCGGCAGGAACAGGAAGTCGACGTTGTCGGTGATCTCGGAGAGGACCTTCAGACGGGTCTGCGCGTGCGGCGCGATCGCCTGCCACTTCGTCTCGTCGAAGTCCTCCGGGGCCCAGGGGGCGACGGGGGCCTTCAGCCACGGGCGGCAGCGCTCGGTGAAGTCCTTGACCTCCAGCAGGCGGATGTGGTCGCCGTTGATCGCCTCGCACTTCTTGAGGTCGAAGCGGGCCGGGTTGGGCTGGACGTCGGAGACGTCGAAGGCCGCGACCATCTCCTCGACCGTGAAGATGTCCTGGTCGGCGGAGAGCGACCAGCCGAGCAGGGAGAGGTAGTTGAGCAGGCCCTCGGGGAGGAAGCCGCGCTCGCGGTAGAGGTTGAGGCTCGACTGCGGGTCGCGCTTGGAGAGCTTCTTGTTGCCCTCGCCCATGACGTACGGCAGGTGGCCGAAGGCGGGGGTCTCCTTGGCGATGCCCAGCTCGGTGAGCGCCTTGTACAGCGCGATCTGGCGCGGGGTGGAGGAGAGCAGGTCCTCGCCGCGCAGGACGTGGGTGATCTCCATCAGGGCGTCGTCGACCGGGTTGACCAGCGTGTAGAGGGGGGCGCCGTTGGCGCGGACGATGCCGTAGTCCGGGACGTTCTCCGGGAGGTAGGTGATCTCGCCGCGGACCAGGTCCGTGAAGGTGATCGGCTCGTCGGGCATCCGGAAGCGGACGATGGGCTCGCGGCCCTGCGCCACGTACTCCTCGACCTGCGCGTCGCTCAGGTCGCGGCAGTGGCCGTCGTAGCCGGAGGGCTTTCCGGCGGCGCGGGCGGCCTCGCGGCGGGTGTCCAGCTCCTCCTGGGAGCAGTAGCAGCGGTAGGCGTGGCCGGCGTCGAGGAGCTTGGCGGCGACGTCCTGGTAGATGTCCATGCGCTGCGACTGCCGGTACGGCGCGTGCGGGCCGCCGACCTCGGGGCCCTCGTCCCAGTCGAAGCCCAGCCAGCGCATCGAGTCCAGGAGCTGCTCGTACGACTCCTCGGAGTCGCGGGCCGCGTCGGTGTCCTCGATGCGGAAGACCAGCGTGCCCTGGTGGTGGCGCGCGAAAGCCCAGTTGAACAGGGCGGTGCGGACCAGGCCCACGTGGGGGTTACCGGTCGGCGAGGGGCAGAAACGGACACGGACTGCTGGGGCGGATGCGCTAGCCACGCTTGACAACCTTGTTGGTGAGAGTGCCGATGCCTTCGATGGTGACGGCGACCTCGTCGCCGACGTTGAGGGGGCCGACCCCAGCCGGGGTGCCCGTGAGGATCACGTCGCCGGGGAGCAGCGTCATGGCCTCGGAGATGTTGACGACCAGGTCCTCGATGGAGTGGATCATCTCGCTGGTGCGGCCGAGCTGGCGCTGCCCGCCGTTGACCGTGAGCTGGATGGTCAGGTCGGCCGGGTCCAGGTCGGTCTCGACCCAGGGGCCCAGCGGGCAGGCGGAGTCGAAGCCCTTGGCCCTGGCCCACTGCTTCTCGCGGCGCTGCACGTCGCGGGCGGTGACGTCGTTGGCGCAGGTGTAGCCGAAGATCACGTCCTTGACGCGCTCGCGCGGCACCTCGCGGCACATGCGGCCGATGACGACGGCGAGCTCGGCCTCGTGGTGCAGTTCCTCGGAGAAGGAGGGGTACTGGATGGCGTCGCCGGGGCCGATGACCGAGGTGGACGGCTTGAAGAAGGCGAACGGGGCGTCCGGGACCTCGTTGCCGAGTTCGCGGGCGTGTTCGGCGTAGTTGCGGCCGAAGGCGACGACCTTGTTGGGCAGGACGGGCGGCAGCAGCCGCACCTTGCTCAGGGGCACCTTGGTGCCGGAGAGCTCGAAGTCCGCGAACGGGATGCCCTTGATGATGTCGAGGACGAGCTGGTCCGGCTGGTCGCCCTCGACCGCGCCGAAGGCGACGTTCCCGTCGATGGAGAACCTGGCGATGCGCACGGGTTGCTTGGCCCCTTGCTGAGCTGGCTGGAGTCTGACGCTCCAGGCTAACGCGGCAAGGCGGGGGCGCCTCGCGCATTACCGGTTCCCCTCGGGGTGGCGGTCGTGGCGCGGGCGCCCTGGTGTTCCGTGCGGCCCGCTGAACGTGCGGTGGCCGGCCGGCGTACTACTGTGCGGCGGTGGCCGCGACCGGGACCTCCATGAGGACCGTGCGGCGGGGGTTGGCGGTCTGGGCGGGGAGCTCGACGGCGTGCTCCGGCTGCTCCGGCGTCTGCAGTTCGCCGGCGCCGTCGAGGTGCGCCAGCGTCGTGCGTCGCGGGTTGGCGATCTTGTGGAACATCATCGTCGTCTTCACGGTTGTACGGAACCCTGTCGTGTCCGGGCGCCGGAGGGGCTGCAAGAAGCCCCGCGGGGGCGCGGGTTGTCGGTTTTGCCTTCTCTGTAAAGCGTCAGGCTAAACATGCAATTCCCCGCGACCCCGGCCGGGGCCCACGATCCGCATGTGAGTTTGCTCACTTATCAAGGGTCAAACCGGTCAATTCCGACCGTCGCATCACTCCGACGAAACCGACATTGCCCACCTGAAGCCCTCATTCCGCTCCTGATCATGTCGACTGGGACACCCGCCCCGCATCGACGACTCGCGGGCATACGTCCGGTTTGGTGGTGATCATTTTCTACGACCGGTGACTCGACCCTCACGTGGTGTCACCTATGTCACGGCCTGACCCACGGGCCTTGTTGGAGATCCGGCACTGTGCTGGAATTCCACGGACCGCTGCGGGATCGAGCCGGCGCACAGGGGGCGCACACCAGCGCCGAGCGGCGGCGAGAAGGGGGAACCAGCGCCGGTCACTCACGACCACCACGGGGGCGTATTCAGGGCGCCCCTATGACGCCGACACCGTGCCCAGCCGTTCACGCGGCCGGGTGCCTGGTCCAGAGGTTGCGACGCTAGTGCAGGGACGTTTCAAGAGGGATGGCAGCGCTTCGGCGGAGCCGGAGCCGCAGCACGGCGGGACTGGCCCCAAGGCCGTCAGCTCCTCGCCCCAGCACGCCCAGAACCCGGGCCAGGACCGGCCGAGCGACAGCGGGGACGGCGCCGGGCGCCCGGGCCAGGGCACGGCAGCTCCCGCTTCCGGCCAGCAGCCGCCCGCGAAGCCGGCCAAGGGCTCGACCGGCCCCGGCCCGCGAATAGCCCTGCGCAACTGGCGGATCTCCACCCGCCTGGTGTCGCTGCTCGCGCTTCCCGTGGTCGCGGCCACCTCGCTGGGCGCGATGCGCATCAGCCAGTCGGTCGAGGACATCCAGCAGCTCGACAACATGAAGCTGCTGACCGAGATGACCAAGCAGGCCACCGAACTGGCCCACGCCCTCCAGGAGGAGCGCGACCAGTCCGCCGGTCCGCTGGCGCACGACTCGTCGTCCGGTGCGATCGCCGTCAAGGGCGACCGGGAGAAGACCGACCGGGCCCGCAAGAACTTCCTCGACAGCTCCGAGGCGATCGACGCCGCCAGCAAGGACGGCAACCTCGTCGGCGTCCGCGACAGCCTCGTCGGTCTCGCCGGAGACCTGAACGACCTGGAGCGGATCCGGAGCAACGCCTACGAGGCCGAGGACAACTCGACGCAGACCGTCGAGGCCTACCACCGCCTGATCACCCACCTGCTCGACCTCTCGCAGGACATGGCGGAGGCGACCAGCAACCCCGAGATGATCCAGCGC
The DNA here is from genome assembly GCF_019049125.1 of Streptomyces sp. AC602_WCS936. Classification (NCBI taxonomy): domain Bacteria; kingdom Bacillati; phylum Actinomycetota; class Actinomycetes; order Kitasatosporales; family Streptomycetaceae; genus Streptomyces; species Streptomyces sp. AC602_WCS936. The sequence continues at coordinate 110,803 of NZ_JAGMUF010000021.1, forward strand.
ACGCGTACCCTGGCGGCCTTCTCCTCCGCCAAGGAGTACGCGTCCATCCAGCGCGCGGTCCTCGCGGCGGCGCTCCCGGCGAGCAACACGGGCAAGCCCGACCTCGCGGAGAACGACCGGCTGTACGCCGAGTCCGCGCTGCAGAGCCAGAAGTCCGAGATCCGCAGCTTCACGAGCATCTACGGCGACGGCGCCGAGGAACTCCTCAAGCCGATCTCCGAGGGCAACCCGGTGATCGAGTCCTCCGACGCCTACGCGGGCCGCGCGCTCGCCAAGCAGGGCGCCCTCGGCGGACTGGACAAGCGGTCCTACCAGGACTGGCTGGACGACAGCTCCACCAAGATCCAGCAGATGAAGAACATCGAGCTGAAGCTGCTGGAGGACATGGAGCAGCAGGCCCGTGAGCTGCGCAGCGAGTCCGAGCGCGAGGCGATCATCTCGGGTGTCGTGATCCTGCTGGTGCTCGGTGTCTCGCTGGTCGGCGCCTTCGTCGTGGCCCGCTCCATGATCCGCTCGCTGCGCCGCCTGGAGGACACCGCGACCAAGGTCGCCCAGGACCGGCTGCCCGAGCTGGTCAAGCAGCTCTCCGAGACCGACCCGCAGGACGTCGACACCTCGGTGGAGTCGGTCGGCGTGCACTCCCGGGACGAGATCGGCCGAGTGGCCGCGGCCTTCGACGACGTGCACCGCGAGGCGGTCCGCCTCGCGGCCGAGCAGGCCCTGCTGCGGGGCAACGTCAACGCGATGTTCACCAACCTCTCGCGTCGTTCCCAGGGCCTCATCCAGCGTCAGCTCTCGCTCATCTCCGAACTGGAGTCCCGCGAGGCCGACCCGGACCAGCTGTCCTCGCTCTTCAAGCTCGACCACCTCGCGACGCGCATGCGCCGTAACGGTGAGAACCTCCTCGTCCTCGCCGGTGAGGAGCCGGGCCGGCGCTGGACCCGCCCGGTCCCGCTGGTCGACGTGCTCCGTGCCGCCGCCTCCGAGGTGGAGCAGTACGAGCGCATCGAGCTGGCCTCCGTGCCGACCACCGAGGTCGCCGGCCGCGTGGTCAACGACCTCGTGCACCTGCTCGCCGAGCTGCTGGAGAACGCGACCTCGTTCTCCTCCCCGCAGACCAAGGTCAAAGTCACCGGTCACGCGCTGCCCGACGGTCGGGTGCTGATCGAGATCCACGACACCGGCATCGGCCTCTCCCCCGAGGACCTCGCCGCGATCAACGAGCGGCTCGCCTCGCCGCCCACCGTGGACGTCTCCGTCTCCCGCCGCATGGGTCTGTTCGTGGTCGGCCGCCTCTCGCAGCGTCACGGCATCCGCATCCAGCTGCGTCCGTCGGACTCCGGTGGCACGACCGCGCTGGTCATGCTGCCCGTCGACGTCGCCCAGGGCGGCCGCAAGCCGCAGCCCAAGCCCGGTCAGGGCGCCGGCAACGGCGGTCCGGCCGCGGCCCAGGCGGCCGCGGGTGTCGCGGCGGCCCGGCGCGGTGGCGGCCAGGGCGGCGGTGCCTTCGGTGGTGGCGGTGCCCTCGGCGCCGGTGCTCCGGGCGGTGGCCGGCTGGCCGCCGGTCAGGGGCCGCGGGCCGCACTGCCCGGGCGGGACGCGGGCGGGCGCCCGGGTGCGCCGGGCGGCGCGCGCGGACCCCAGTCCCCCGCGGGCCCGGGTCAGCAGAACCGTCCGGCCCCGGCCGGCGCGGGCGCCGGTGCCGGTGCCGGACAGGCGCCCGGTGCTCCGCAGGGCCTGCAGGCCGCGGGCATGAGCGCGCCGCAGGGCAACGCGCCCCACGGCAACGCTTCGCAGGGCCAGGACATGTTCGGCGGTGGACGCGGCCCCTCCGCGCCCTCGCCCGCGCAGCGCGGGAAGCGCCGGGGCGGCGGTGACGGCGACGCCGAGCAGGGCCGTCGTCCGCAGTTGCCGCCGCGCGGCGGACCGCGGGCCGAGCTGCCCGGCGGCAACCCGCAACCCCGCACGCCCAGCTGGAGCGACGAGAACGCCCAGCCGCCCGTGCCGCGCGCCTCGCTGGACGCCCCGCGCGGCCACGAGGAGCCGGACAGCTCCCGTACGGACCGCACGCCGCGCTACGACGACCGGCAGGGTCCGGGCTCGACCGCCCAGATGCCGGCGGTCCCCCGTCTCGGCGAGGCTCAGGGGCCCGGCGCCACGGCCGAGTTCGCGCGTCCGGACTTCGACGCCCCGGCGCCGCGCCAGGAGGACCCGCAGAGCACCGGGCAGTTCGCCCAGCCGGGCCAGGACCCGTTCGGCCAGGACCAGTACGGGCAGGACCAGTACGGCGCGAACGCCCAGCCGGGCGACCGGTTCGCGCGGCCCGAGCCGCAGGCCCCGCAGCAGAACGGCGCCTTCGTCCGCCCGGACGTCTTCGGCGGACAGCCCGGCCAGGGCCACGACAACGGCTCGACCGGCCAGCACCGCCTGCCGGAGCGCGAGAACCCGGCCGTCACCGGCCAGTTCGAGCGCCCGCAGGAGACCGGCACGCACGGCGGCAGCGACTTCGCCGCTCCGCGGCCGCCCGTCCCGCAGCAGCGTCCCGCCGCCCAGGAGCCCCAGATCGGGACCGCCGCGCAGCGGCCGGAGGACGCCTGGGCGCTGCCCCCGGCCTCCGGTCCGGGTGACGGACGTACGCCGCTGTTCGACACGCTGGAGACCAACTGGTTCCACGGCGACCGTGAGGCGCGGGCTCAGCAGAGCGCCCCGGCCGCGTCGCCGGAGCCGCAGGCCGCCCAGCCCCAGACCCCGGCGGCCCCCCAGCGGCCCGCCGCCTCCGCCTGGCGCAGCTCGCCGAACGACGACCTCGTCCGGCAGGCCGAGCGCGTGCGGCAGCCTGCCGCGGGCGGGATCACCACCTCCGGCCTGCCGCGCCGGGTGCCCCGGGCCAACCTCGTCCCGGGCACGGCTCAGCAGCAGTCGAACCAGAACGGTCCGGCGGTCTCGCGCGCGCCCGACGACGTGCGCGGCCGGCTGACCAATCTCCGTCGGGGAATCGCACAGGGCCGTCAGGCCGGTACCAACCAGACCGGCAGCTACCCGCGGCCCACTCACCAGCAGGAGCGTTAGTTGAGCCCGATGAGCCAGGCGGCACAGAACCTCAACTGGTTGATCACGAATTTCGTGGACAACACCCCGGGGGTGTCCCACACCGTCGTCGTGTCCGCCGACGGACTCCTCCTGGCGATGTCGGAGGGCTTCCCGCGCGACCGCGCGGACCAGCTCGCGGCCGTCGCCTCGGGGCTCACCTCGCTGACCGCCGGGGCGTCCCGGATCTTCGAGGGCGGCAACGTGGCACAGACGGTCGTGGAGATGGAACGCGGGTTCCTCTTCCTCATGTCCGTCTCGGACGGCTCGTCGCTGGCCGTCCTCGCCCACCCGGAGTGCGACATCGGCCTCGTCGGCTACGAGATGGCGCTCCTGGTCGACCGCGCGGGCGCGGTGCTCACGCCCGACCTGCGCGCCGAGCTACAAGGAAGTCTGCTCCACTGATCGGCCCCGGCACCACCCGTGTTACCAAATCACCGTCCGGCCGCCACAATCCCCCCACCGGCCTCGTCAGACGGCACGACTGACCAACCTGCTGTCCCGCCCGGAGGATTCATGACCCCGCCCACCGCCTCTCATGATCCGTACGCGGAGCCGTACGAGGACGAGGGCGACCAGCCGCTGGTACGTCCGTACGCGATGACCGGTGGCCGGACCAGGCCGCGCTATCAGCTCGCCATCGAGGCGCTGATCAGCACGACGGCCGACCCGGCAGCGCTCATGGGGCTCCTGCCCGAGCACCAGCGCATCTGCCACCTGTGCCGCGAGGTGAAGTCGGTGGCCGAGGTGTCGGCCCTGCTGGCCATGCCCCTGGGCGTGGCCCGGATCCTGGTCGCGGACCTCGCGGAGGCCGGGATGGTCGCGGTTCACCAGCCGGGCGGCGACGAGAACAACGGCGGTGCGCCGGACGTGACACTGCTCGAAAGGGTGCTCAGTGGACTTCGAAAGCTCTGACGGAGGGCGGGCGACCACCTCCGCGAAGATCGTGGTGGCCGGCGGCTTCGGCGTCGGCAAGACCACGTTCGTGGGCGCCGTCTCCGAGATCAACCCCCTGCGCACGGAGGCCGTGATGACCTCCGCCAGCGCCGGGATCGACGACCTCACGCACGCCGGGGACAAGACGACCACCACGGTCGCCATGGACTTCGGCCGCATCACGCTCGACCAGGACCTGATCCTCTACCTGTTCGGCACGCCCGGCCAGGACCGTTTCTGGTTCATGTGGGACGACCTGGTGCGCGGCGCGATCGGCGCGGTCGTGCTGTGCGACACCCGCCGGCTGGCCGACTGCTTCCCGGCGGTGGACTACTTCGAGAACAGCGGCCTGCCCTTCGTCGTCGCCCTGAACGGCTTCGACGGACAGCAGCCGTACTCGCCGGACGAGGTGCGGGAGGCGCTGCAGATCGGTCCGGACACCCCGATCATCACGACCGACGCCCGGCACCGCGCCGACGCGAAGAGCGCCCTGATCACGCTGGTGGAACACGCGCTGATGGCGCGCCTGCGGTAGGTACGCGGGCCGTAGCAGCCAAGTCGGCAGTGATCTACGGCAGTTGCCGTAGACGACACGGAGCCGACTGTGTCCTTTGACACGGTCGGCTCCGCCGTTCATAACGTTTCGGCAGAGGAATCGGGTGGTATCGACACGCGACGCGGTCAACTGGTCTCGCTGCGCGCACGAACGCACCGTCTTTTGACGGGCCTCGCTCTTTATGACCGTTTTATCTGGGGCTTACATCACGTGTAACCCCCGCGTTCCACTGTTTGGAAGAGCGCAGGTCGCCGTGCTGGAATGCCAGAACTGCCCAATGGTCAACGACGCACGAGACGTACTCACCGGTAGCACGTACTCGTCGACGGATGGGCTCTGAGACACAGCGGCACGACGTAGGTGCCGACCGCCGAGAGGTTGTTGGTCGAGTGAGGCGAAGCAAGAACAGTCCCGAGCCATCGGCCCGGGGCAACTTCACCCCGCCGCCGCGTACAGCGGCGCCCGCCCCCGTGCCCGCTGCGGAACCCACGGAGGAACCCGCCCCGAGCGGCGGCCGCTTCTCCCCGCGCAACTGGCGGGTGACCACCCGGCTGAACGCGATCCTGCTCATTCCCGTACTGGTCGGCCTGGTCATGGGCGGCTTCCAGGTGAAGAGCTCGATCGACACCTGGTCGGACGCCCAGGACGCCGAGAGCACCGCGCGCCTGGTGCAGGCCTCGCTGAACTACGCGAACGCCCTCTACAACGAGCGCGACACCACCGCCGCCCCGCTGCTGCAGGGCAAAGGCCAGAAGGACGACGCCGTCGTCAAGGCCCGCCAGGCGACCGACGAGGCGGCCGACGCCTTCGACGAGGCGGCGCAGGGCATGCCGTCCAAGCCCGGCCTGGAGCGCCGGCTGAAGGTGTTCCGCGAGCAGGAGCCCAAGCTCCAGTCGCTGCGCGTGGCCGCCTACACCTCCAAGCTCAAGGGCGTGGAGACCGAGGAGGGCTACACCGGCGTCGCCCACCCCCTGATGGAGTTCGCCAACGAGCTCGGTCTGGGCACCGGCAACATCACCTCCTACGGCCGTACCGTCTACGCGATCTCCCTGACCAAGGCGGCGCTCTCCCTGGAGCGTTCCATCGGCATGCACATGCTGGTCAAGCCGGGTCCGGAGCCGAGCCACCTCGCCAGCCAGCGCGTCGCCCTCTCCTCGTACGCCTACCTCGAGCGCATCGCGATCGAGGAGTACATCGGCGGCGGCACCGAGGCGGACGCGCAGAAGCTCGAGGACGCCGAGGCGCAGCTCAAGGAGGACGGCGCGGCCATGGCCAAGGAGGCCAAGGCCAAGGACCCGGACTACGTCCCGCCGCCCACCAACCCGACCACGATGGTCTCGGAGCTGGCCCAGCTGGAGTCCACGGACCCCAGCGCCCGGGCCGACCTGGCCGAGCAGGGCATCACGCCGGAAAACTGGTGGGCGGTCAACACCCTCAAGTTCGACGCGTACCAGAAGATCGAGTCGGACCTGGCCGACAAGGCGGTGACCGAGGCGTCCACGATCGCGGACGACGCCGAGCGGGACGCCTACATCACGGGTGCCGCGGTCGTGATCGCGCTGCTCGCCGCGTTCATCCTGGCCGGCATGGTGGCCCGCCAGATGAGCCGCTCCATGCGCCAGCTGCGCACCGCCGCCTTCGGCATCGCCGAGCAGCGCCTGCCGATGCTGGTCGACCAGCTCTCCCGCACCGACCCCGGCCGGGTCGACACCCGGGTCGCGCCGATCCCGATCACCTCGACCGACGAGATCGGCGAAGTCGCCCGCGCCTTCGACCAGGTGCACCGCGAGGCGGTCCGGCTCGCCTCCGAGCAGGCCCTGCTGCGGGGCAACATCAACGCGATCTTCACCAACCTGTCGCGCCGCAACCAGTCGCTGATCGAGGGCCAGCTGACCCTGATCACGGACCTGGAGAACAACGAGGCCGACCCCGACCAGCTGGAGAACCTCTTCCGGCTGGACCACCTGGCCACCCGCATGCGCCGCAACGGCGAGAACCTCCTGGTCCTCGCCGGCGAGGAGCCCGGCCGCCGCTGGGACCAGCCGGTGCCGCTGGTCGACGTGCTGCGCGCCGCCTCCTCCGAGGTGGAGCAGTACGAGCGCATCGAGCTGTCGGGCGTCCCCGAGGCCGAGATCCACGGCCGTGCCGTGACCGACCTCGTGCACCTGCTCGCCGAGCTGCTGGAGAACGCCACCACGTTCTCCTCCCCGCAGACCAAGGTGCGCGTCACCGCGACCCGTCTCCCCGACGGCCGCGTGATGGTCGAGATCCACGACAAGGGCATCGGCCTGACCGCCGAGGACTTCGCGGACATCAACCACAAGCTGGCCAACCCGCCGACCGTGGACGCCGCGATCTCGCAGCGCATGGGCCTGTTCGTGGTCGGCCGGCTGTCCGACCGGCACGGCATCCGCGTCCAGCTGCGCCCCTCCGGCGAGCAGGCGGGCACCACCTCGCTGGTCATGCTCCCGGACGCCATCACCCACGGTGGCGGCGGCGAGCACCAGCAGCGCGACGAGTTCACCGTCTCGCAGATCATCCCGGAGCAGAACTTCCAGGGTGAGAACTTCGCGCAGGTCGGTCAGCCCATGCGGACCGCCGCCGAACTCGGCTTCGACGACAGCCGGTACGCCGAGGTCCCCGACGACATACGCGAGCTCGACCCAGTGGGCCGCTCGCTGATGCGCGAGGAGCGCCGCGCGGCCCTGGAGGCCCAGTCGCACCCCGAGCTGACCGGCCCGGAGGAGCACGGCGGCCGCGAGGAGACCGAGGGGCTCGGCTTCCAGGACCAGTTCACCGGGCAGCAGCAGGCCTACGACCAGGGCCAGGGCGGCTACCAGGACCAGCAGACCGGCGGGTACGACCAGCAGGCGTACGCCGACCAGCAGCAGACGGCGTACCAGGACCAGCAGCAGGCGTACGACGAGCAGTACTTCGCGCCGAACGGCGGCCTGCCGCAGGGCGAGGGCTACCCGGCGGGCGGCGGCTACCCGGACCCCTCGTACGGGGAACCGGCCCGCAACGGGCACCAGTCGGCCGGCTCCGGCGCGCACGAGGGCTACTCGGCCTTCGATCAGCGACGCCACCAGGACGACTGGCCGCAGCAGGACGGCTACCGGAACGGCTATCCGGACCAGTACCCCTCGGGGGCACCGGAGGCGGAATCCGCGCAGGCCGCTGACGTGAACGAGGCGGACCGCGTAGGCTTCGACCGTCCGGGTCCGGCCACCTCCGCCGCCCACGAGATGACCGACGCCGGTCTCCCCCGCCGCGGGTCCACCGCGGGCGGTGCGGGCAGCGCGGGGCACGTGGGCCAGGAGACGCCGGCGGAACCGGCCGGTGCGAACGGCACGGACAACTGGCGGTCGGCCAACGACGACCGCTGGCAGCAGGCCTCGGCGCTGCGCAAGCCCAAGGCGGGCGGGGTGACCTCCTCGGGGCTGCCGCGCCGGGTACCCAAGGCCAACCTGGTCGAGGGCACCGCCGAATCCACTCCACAGGGAGGCCCACAGGTCTCCCGCGCTCCGGAGGACGTCCGGGGCAGGCTGAGCAACCTGCGGCGCGGCGTCGAACGGGGCCGCAACGCAGGCAGTGAAACGAACGGCCAGGACACAAGGAATGAACACCGTGGTCCTGACAGCACCTACAACCAGGAGCGTTAGTGTGAGCCCGATGAGCCAGGCGGCACAGAACCTGAACTGGTTGATCACCAACTTCGTGGACAACACCCCGGGGGTGTCCCACACGGTGGTGGTCTCCGCCGACGGACTCCTTCTCGCGATGTCCGAAGGGTTTCCGCGCGACCGCGCCGACCAGCTCGCCGCCGTCGCGTCCGGCCTGACCTCGCTGACCGCCGGTGCCTCGCGCATCTTCGAGGGCGGCAGTGTGAACCAGACGGTTGTGGAGATGGAGCGGGGATTCCTCTTCATCATGTCCATCTCCGACGGTTCGTCCCTCGCGGTTCTTGCACACCCGGAGGCGGACATCGGTCTCATTGGGTACGAGATGGCCCTTCTGGTGGACCGTGCCGGCACGGTTCTGACGCCCGACCTGCGGGCAGAGCTCCAGGGCAGCCTTCTCAACTAAAGGACAGACGGTGCGTTTTGGTGTCCCGTGGCCGTAAAGTTTCGGGACGCGGCTCCACAGTGATGGATGCCCGGCACAGTCGGAGGAGGAAAAAGTGGCAACACCCCCAGGCGGTCCGTCTTCGGGCAACTGGTCGTACGGCCCTGGCCAGGGCCGTAACGACGGCTCGGCGAACGGGTACGGCTACCCCTCCGTCCCGGACCACCGGCAGCCGTACGCACCGCAGGGCCCCGGCCCTTCGCCGTACGACCAGCCGCAGGCTCCGCGCATCCAGCCCGTGCAGCCGCAGCGCCGCACCCCTGAGCCGGCGCCCGCCGGGGCGTCGAACAACCCCCTGGTGCGCCCGTACGCCATGACGGGCGGTCGCACCAGGCCGCGGTACCAGCTCGCCATCGAGGCGCTGGTGCACACCACCGCGCAGCCGCACCAGATGCAGGGCCAGCTGCCCGAGCATCAGCGGATCTGCAACCTCTGCCGGGAGATCAAGTCGGTGGCCGAGGTCTCGGCCCTCCTGACGATCCCTCTCGGCGTGGCCAGGATCCTCGTCGCCGACTTGGCGGAGGCGGGCCTGGTCGCCATCCATCAGCCCGGCGGCGACGAGAACGCCGGCGGCCAGCCAGACGTGACACTGCTCGAAAGGGTGCTCAGTGGACTTCGCAAGCTCTAGCGGAGGGCCTTCCCGCTCCACCACTTCCGCGAAGATCGTGGTGGCGGGCGGATTCGGCGTGGGCAAGACGACGTTCGTCGGCGCCGTCTCGGAGATCAATCCGCTGCGCACCGAGGCCGTGATGACGTCCGCGTCCGCGGGCATCGACGACCTCACCCACACGGGGGACAAGACGACCACGACGGTCGCCATGGACTTCGGACGCATCACGCTCGACCAGGACCTGATCCTGTACCTGTTCGGTACGCCCGGCCAGGACCGCTTCTGGTTCATGTGGGACGACCTGGTGCGCGGCGCCATCGGCGCGATCGTGCTGGTCGACACGAGGCGGCTCGCCGACTGCTTCCCCGCCGTCGACTACTTCGAGAACAGCGGCCTGCCGTTCGTGATCGCGCTGAACGGCTTCGACGGGCAGCAGCCGTACAACCCGGACGAGGTCCGGGAGGCGTTGCAGATCGGGCCGGACACGCCGATCATCACGACGGATGCGCGGCATCGGGCCGATGCGAAGTCGGCGCTGATCACGCTGGTCGAGCACGCGCTGATGGCGCGCCTGCGCTAGCCGCGCAGGCGGCACCCCGCTACGCCGGGCTGCGCGACGCCCCCTGCGGCCACTGGGCTGCCGGGGGCGGTTTCGTTGCCGGGTGCGGGTGCGTCGTGGCTGGTCGCGCAGTTCCCCGCGCCCCTAAAAGCCGAGCAGGGCCCCTCCTCACGGAGGGGCCCTGCTCGCAACTACAGGTCAGCGCCAGCTGTGCGGTGCTCGGAAACCCGGTTCGCGTTCCAGGCGGCGCCAGCCCGCGCGGACGCGGCCGCCGCCGTGGGTCGGGGCGATCTCTGCGGGGCGGGCGGCGGCGCGGGCGAGCAGGAGGGCCGTGATGGCGGCGACCTCCTCGGGCTCGGCGTGGCCCTTCTCGACGCGGATGTCGGCAGGGGACATGGTCGTGGCTCCTCGGGTCACTGCGGCGGGTTGCCGTGCTTGCGGGAGGGCAGGTCGGCGTGCTTGGTCTGCAGCATCGCCAGGGACTTGATCAACACCTCGCGGGTCTCGGCGGGGTCGATGACGTCGTCGACGAGGCCGCGTTCGGCCGCGTAGTACGGGTGCATCAACTCGGTCTTGTACTCCTTGACCATGCGGGCCCGCATGGCCTCGGGGTCCTCGGCCTCGGCGATCTGGCGGCGGAAGATGACGTTGGCCGCGCCCTCGGCGCCCATCACGGCGATCTCGTTGGTCGGCCAGGCGTAGGTGAGGTCGGCGCCGATGGACTGGGAGTCCATGACGATGTAGGCGCCGCCGTACGCCTTGCGGAGGATGAGGGAGATGCGGGGCACGGTCGCGTTGCAGTAGGCGTAGAGCAGCTTCGCGCCGTGGCGGATGATGCCGCCGTGCTCCTGGTCGACGCCGGGCAGGAAGCCGGGCACGTCCAGGAGGGTCAGGATCGGGATGTTGAAGGCGTCGCACATCTGGACGAAGCGGGCGGCCTTCTCGGAGGCCTCGATGTCCAGGACGCCGGCCAGGGCCTGCGGCTGGTTGGCGACGATGCCGACGACCTGGCCGTCGAGGCGGGCCAGGGCGCAGATGATGTTGCGCGCCCAGCGCTCGTGGACCTCCAGGTACTCGCCGTCGTCGACGATCTCCTCGATGACCTTGGCCATGTCGTAGGGCCGGTTGCCGTCGGCCGGGACCAGGTCGAGGAGGGTGTCGCCGCGGCGGTCCGCGGGGTCGCCGCACTCGTGGCGGGGCGGGTTCTCCCGGTTGTTCTGCGGGAGGAGGGAGAGGAGGTAGCGGACCTCGGCGAGGCAGGTCTCCTCGTCGTCGTACGCGAAGTGGGCGACGCCCGAGGTCTCGGCGTGCACGTCCGCGCCGCCGAGCCCGTTCTGGGTGATCTCCTCGCCGGTGACGGCCTTGACCACGTCGGGGCCGGTGATGAACATCTGCGAGGTGTCGCGGACCATGAACACGAAGTCGGTGAGGGCGGGGCTGTAGGCCGCGCCGCCCGCGCACGGGCCGAGCATCACGCTGATCTGCGGGATGACACCGGACGCCTTCGTGTTGCGCTGGAAGATGCCGCCGTAGCCCGCGAGGGCGCTGACGCCTTCCTGGATGCGGGCGCCGGCGCCGTCGTTCAACGACACCAGCGGCGCACCCGCCGCGATGGCCATGTCCATGATCTTGTGGATCTTCGTGGCGTGGGCCTCGCCCAGCGCACCGCCGAAGATGCGGAAGTCGTGCGCGTAGACGAAGACCGTACGGCCCTCGACCGTGCCCCAGCCGGTGATCACACCGTCCGTGTACGGCTTCTTGGCCTCCAGCCCGAACCCGGTCGCCCGGTGCCGGCGCAGTTGCTCGACCTCCCGGAAGGACCCGGGGTCCAGGAGCAGTTCGATACGCTCCCGCGCGGTCAGCTTGCCCTTGGCGTGCTGCGCCGCCGTCGCCTTCTCGCTCGGTCCGGCCAGTGCCTGCGCACGGATCTCGTGCAGCTCGGCGACCCGCCCGCGCGCGTCCGTCGGCTCACCCGGCGCCTCATCCAAAACGGTCATGTAGCGACTCTACGAACCCGACCAAGGATTGCGAGCCGTCGACTCCGTACAGTCTCCGGCGCGTTTTCCTGGTAGCACTGAACAGAACCCCCATGGCATGCAGTCGTTTCGACTGCTCAGGGGGCCTGATACTTGTAGGGGTCGTACAAAGTCGTCAGCTGAGAGTCACCTCACATTCATGGGTGGTACATACCACCCCTGGAGTGACGCGGAGGTGCAGTCGGCGGCCCGTGGTGAGGATCTCGACGGTGTCGTCGGCCCGCACCACCCCTCGCACCGGGTGGTCCCAGATGATCTCCAGGGGCTCTCCGGTGCGCGGCGGCTCGCTCACACAGAGGGTAGCGGTGCGGCCCCGGCGTCTGACCAGCACGCTCGCCCCCGCGGTGGCGGTGAGCGGCCCCGCCGTGCCGGCCTGCCAGAAGTTGGCCGCCGTGAGGCCGAGCGGGTGAACGGTGACGGCCTGGCGGCGGGCGTCGTTGGCGAGGACGGTCAGCCGGCGGCGGTCGGCGGCGCGGCGGGCGACGGCCCCGCGGGAGGCGCCCGGCATGAGGACGTAGTGGTACCCGGCGTCGGCCGGGTCGGTGCCGTGGTCGAGCCAGAGGGTCTGCCAGCGGCGGGTGCGGCGCTCGGTGGTGCTGGTGGTGTTGATGTCGGACCAGGCGCCGGTGCGGTTCTCGCGCAGGGTCCGCAGGTCGCCGTCGGGCACGATCCAGCCGCCGTGGCCCTCCAGGTGGGCCCAGTCCCGGCCGCGGACCAGGACCTGCGTGCCGCCCTCGCCCAGGTTGCGGTTGTCGACGACCGTCTCGACCGGGACGCCGTCCGCGCAGGTGATGCCGGCACCGAGGCAGACCACCTCGTCGTCGAGGAAGAACCAGGACTTGCGGGCCTCGAGGGTGGAGCCGAGGCCCTTGAGGTGCTGGCCGACAGCCGCGTACTCGCCGTCGGTGGTGCCGCCGACCCAGCGCACGTCGGGCTTGGGCGCGCCCCACTCGCCGCCCGCCCGGTCGGGCAGGCGCTTGGTGGAGACGGTGGTGCCGGGCAGCCGGTACCAGTCGACGGTCGGCCAGAACCAGTCTGTGTACTGATCGGACCGATCGGACCGATCGGACCGATCGGACCGATCGGACCGATCGGACCGATCGGATCCGACACCCTTCGCCCACCAGGTGAGCAGGCCCGCGCCGGTGTGCCAGCCGCGCGGGTTCTCGCCGTTCCCGCACTCGTAGTGCGCGATGCGGTCACTGGCCATGGCGAGGCCCGCGGTGAAGGCGGGGCGGCGGTGGACGGCGCGGTCCATGGCGGCGAAGAGGCGGTGCTCCGTGGGTTCGGGCGTGGCCTGGACGGGCGTGTCGGCGATCGCGTGCAGCCTGGCCAGGTCGGCGACCGGGAACTGTGGTGCCGTGAGGATCGGGGTGACGGTGTCCCGCTCGATCCAGCCCTTGATCCGCGCGTGCCAGCGCTCGCGCTCGGCGTCGCTCGCGCCGCCCGCGAGGACGGCCATGGCCGCGATGAGCTGCTGCCCGTGGAAGTGGTCGCTGCGCATGACGTGCAGGTCGTCGCTCTTGAGGTAGCCCCGGCTGATGGCGCGCCCGTTCACGGTGTCCATGACGAGTCCGTCGTGGACGAGGGGCGCGTAGGCGTGCTCGACGCTGTCCAGGACGATCTGCCTGCCGGGGTCCGTCACCGCCCAGTCCGACCCGGCGAGCAGGGTGAAGAGGCGGCCGAGGCCGTCCAGCATGACCTGGCCGTACGTTCCCGAGTAGGCGACCCAGGTGTGCTGCACGAAGGAGCCGTCGGCGTAGAGGCCGTCGCCCTTCGTGACGTACGGGAAGACCGGGGAGAGGGCGTCGCGGGCCAGGGCGATCTTGTCGGGGGCCCGGCCCAGGATGCCGCGCAGGGCGACGGAGCGGCACAGGTCGACGCGGTTGGCGCCGGTGGAGGTGCCGGAGTAGTCGCGGAGCATGGCGTCGGGGATGAAGTGGTCCACGGCGGCGCAGGCGGCGGCGATGCGGTCGGGGCCGAGGTGGTCGTGGAGGGCGGCCGTGATGTCCATCAGGAGGCGGGGGCTGCCGATCTGCCATTCCCACCAGTTGCCGTAGCGGGTGGTGGAGGGGTTGTAGACGGTGGCCGAGAGGTGGTCGAGTCCTCGGAGGATGTCGGCGAGGAGGGCCTGGTCGCCGGTGGAACCGGTGCCCTGCTGGACGTAGGCCTGGGTCATGGTCCACAGGCGGCCGTAGGCGAAGGTGATGCCGGCGGGCGGGTCGAAGGGGTGGCCGGGCCACAGGGAGGTGGGGGTGGGCGTCATGGCTGCGCGATGGTCGCGGGCGCGGGCGCCGGTCTCGGCGAGGCGGGAGGCGTACGGTTCGGCGGCCGGGTCGTAGTCCGTGCCGAGGGCGATGTCGAGCCAGCGGCGGCGGAGGGTGTCGTAGGGGTCGGCGCGGGCCGCGGCGGGCGCGGGGGTGCCGAGGGCCGGGGTGAGCGTGGCGGCCAGGGCGGTGGCGAGGAGGAAGGTGCGGCGGGTGGGTCCGGCGGCGGTCCGGCGGGCGTGCGGCCACTTGGAGGTCATGCTCATGACCCTTCCCCGTTCCGGGGTCCGCCAGGCGGCGGTACGGGAGCTGCGGCGGCGGGCGGGCCGGGTTAGGAAAGGGGGGCCTGTCCGTGCCCCACCGAGCCCTACCGCCGTTCCGGTTCGCCTCCGTTCCGGTGCGTTCCGACCCGCGACGAGGTGACCATGCGTCTGCTGCTCGTGCATCCCAGCGCCCTGATGTACTCCGAGATCTTCCTCCGCCTGGAACCGCTCGGCCTCGAACGGGTGGCGGGCGCGGCCCGCGAGGCCGGGCACGAGGTGCGGGTCGTGGACCGCCAGGTGCTCAGCGAGCGGGTGCTGCGGGACGAGGTGCGGTCCTTCCGGCCCGAGGCCCTCGGGATCTCGCTGAACTACCTGGCGAACATCCCGGAGGCGATCGAGCTGGCGGTGAAGGTGAAGCGGGAGGTGCCGGGCTGTTTCGTCTTCTTCGGCGGGCACAGTGTCTCCTTCGTCGCCGAGGACGTGCTGGAGCAGGCGGCCGGGGCGGTGGACGCGGTGGTCCGGGGCGAGGGCGAGCCGGCGATCGCGCCGCTGCTGGAGGCGGTGCGCGACGGCGGGGTGGACGGCGTCCCCGGCATCATCACCGCCGCCGGACGCGGGCCCGCGCCGCTGATGATGCACGGCATCGACTCCCCGCTCCCGGCCCGCGACCTGATGCGCAACCGGCGCCGCTACTTCATCGGCGAGCTGGACCCGTGCGCCTCCATCGAGTTCACCCGCGGCTGCCCCTGGGACTGCTCGTTCTGCTCGGCCTGGACGTTCTACGGCCGCAGCTACCGCAAGGCCTCCCCCGAGGCTGCGGTTGAGGACCTGGCACGGGTCCGCGAGCCCAACGTGTTCATCGTGGACGACGTGGCCTTCATCCGTCCCGAGCACGGCAACGCCATCGCCGACGAGGTGGAGCGGCGCGGCATCCGAAAGCAGTACTACCTGGAGACACGCAGCGACGTGCTGCTGCGCCACCCCGAGGTCTTCGAACGGTGGGCGCGGCTCGGCCTGCGGTACATGTTCCTGGGCATGGAGGCCATCGACGCCGAGGGCCTGGACCTGTTCCGCAAGCGGATCAGCCCCGACGAGAACTTCCGGGCGCTGGAGGCGGCCCGCCGCATGGGCATCCAGGTCGCCATCAACCTGATCGTGGACCCGGCCTGGGACGAGGAGCGGTTCCGGGTGGTGCGGGAGTTCGCGCTGTCGGTGCCGGAGATCGTGCACTTCACGGTGATGACGCCGTACCCGGGCACGGAGATCTGGCACACCGAGTCCCGCCGCCTGACCACCCGGGACTACCGCCTCTTCGACATCCAGCACGCGGTGGTGCCGACGACGCTGCCGCTGGAGCGGTTCTACGAGGAGCTGGTACGCACCCAGGCGGTGATCAACCGCAAGCACCTGGGCCTGAGGACGGCGTTCGGCGCGGCCCGCATCCTCGGCCGGAACCTGCTGCACGGGCAGACGAACTTCGCGCGGATGCTGTGGAAGTTCAACCAGGTCTACAACCCGCGCCGGCAGTTCGCGGACCACGGCATGCCGGTCCGGTACGAACTCCCGCTGCCGCGCCCCGTCGACGTCGGCGACCGGCGGCAGCTGTACGTGCACACCCGGCCGGCTCCGCAGGCTTCGCCGCCACGCCGGTCGTAACCGTTGAAGCGTGTACGGAATAGGTCTAGAGTCGTGACCGTTGGACTGGTTGAACATTCAACATCACGGCTCGACCTTTCTGGAGGACGCCATGACCACGACCACCGACCTCGCGACCCTGACCGGCGAGTACACGATCGACCCGTCCCACACGACGATCGGCTTCACGGCGCGCCACGCCATGGTCACCAATGTCAAGGGCAAGTTCCTCGACTTCAGCGGCACGCTCCGCCTGGACGGCACCGACCCCGCGAAGTCCACCGCGACCCTCGACATCACGATGGACAGCATCGACACGGGCTCCGCCGACCGCGACGGCCACCTCAAGAGCTCGGACTTCTTCAAGACGGACGAGTTCCCGAAGATGACCTTCCGCTCGACCGGGGCGGAGGCCCTGGGCGGCGACGACTACCGCATCACCGGCGACCTCACGATCCTCGGCACCACCCGGCCGATCAGCATCGACCTGGAGTTCAACGGCGCCGCCAAGGACCCGTTCGGCAACGAGCGCGTCGGCTTCGAGGGCAAGGCGGAGATCAAGCGCTCGGAGTGGGGCCTGACCTGGAACGCGGCCCTGGAGACGGGCGGCGTGCTGGTCTCCGACAAGATCAAGCTGAACTTCGACGTCTCGGCGATCAAGCAGGCATGAGTTCCACGTCGGCGGCGGCCCGGACCCGAATGCTCCGGCCGGGCCAGCCGATCGTCCGGTAAATCGTGTTGTACTGCGCGATCGAGGCGTCCGCCGGGACCAGGTGGCCCGCGTCCGCGGCCGCCCGGTGCGACGTGGTGTGCCCGTCGGCCACGAACACCAGGTCGTACCCCCGGCTCAGCGCCTGCCGTGCCGTGGTGTCGACGCAGACCTCCGTGGCGAACCCGGTGACGATCACCTCGGTGACGCCGAGCGCCTTCAGGACCGCGTCGAGATCGGTGCCGAGGAAGCTGTCCGGGGTCGTCTTGTCGACGACCGGCTCGCCCTCCCGCGGCGTCAGCTCGGGAACCACCCGCCACCCGTCGGTGCCGGGCTCCATGCCCTCGCCCCGCTGCCGGACGGTCACGACCGGCACACCGGCCGCCCTCGCCCGCTCGCTCAGGCCGGCGATCGCGGCCACCGTCTCGGCGGCCCGGTGCGCCATGGCGACGGTGGCGTGCTGCATGTCGATGACGAGGAGTGCGGTGGCGGACGGCATGCGCTCACCGTAGCCGGGCGCCCCGTCCGCGCGCAGGCCCGTTTTCCAGCAACTGCCCCGCCACCCCGCTCAGAAGCCTCCGCCGAAGTCCCCGCCGCCCCCGAAGCCTCCGCCGCCGCCGAAGTCGCCGCCTCCGAAGCCGCCGCCGAAGTCGCCGGGGTCGAAGTCGCCGCCGGAGACGTCACCGCCCTCGTGACCGAAGTCCCCGTACCCGGCGCCGTACCCCGCCCCGTAGGCCGGACCGGCCATCATGCTGCCCAGCATGGTGCCGACCAGCAGGCCGGGCAGGATGCCGCCGCCGAAGTAGCCGCCCGCCCAGGGGCCGTAGGCCGGGCCCGCGTCCCAGTAGGGGCGGCGGCCGTACTCGGTGTCCACCTCGCGGATCACCGGGTCACGCCCCTCGGACAGCCGGGTCCGGTCGGCCGCGCAGACCGGGACCTGGCGGGTGGTGCCGCCCGGCGGCGTCCAGGTGACGTCGGCGACCGAGGGACCGTGGCGCGGGTCGAAGAAGCAGGGCGGGCGGCGTTCGGGCAGCTGCCTGCCCTCGCGGCGGGCGGCGAGCTGGGCCAGCGAGAAGCGGCCGTCCTCCAGGGCCTGGGTGACCCCGCGGACGTCCTCCGGTTTACGGGCGTCCGCCATGTACGTCTTGGCCTGCTCGTAGGCGTCGAGGGCACGCTCGTAATCGGTGCGCATCGCGTCGTCGGCGCCCGGCTCGCCGGGGTGGAAGTCCAGCCGGTCCAGTTCCTCGCCGAACGCCGTGATGTCCTCGTCGACCACCACCCGCAGCCGCTCCAGCGCCTCCCGCTGCTCCTCCTCGCGGCGGCGCCGGTTGCGTCGCGAGACCGCGTAGACGCCCGCACCGCCGGCCACCGCGACCGCGCCCGCGGTGATCAGGGCGCCCGTCGAGACGGAACCGCCGCCGCCGGAGTCCCAGGACGCCGGTGCGGAGCCGCGGACGCTGCGCAGCGCGTCGTCGACGAAGTCGTTGAGCTGGGCCTTGGGATCGCCCGCGCCCTGCGCGGCCGTGACCAGGTTGTCCACGCCCTGGCGGCTCAGCACGCTGCTGTCGGCGCGCGCGTCGAACCGGTCGCCGAGCCGGACGCCGTACAGGCCGGTGATGCCGGTCTCGGTGCGCAGGTTCCGGAAGAGGTTCTCGGTCGGGTAGCCGGCCGGGAGGACCGCGACGAAGACGGGTTCGTCCGCGTCCTCGATCTTGTCGGCGAGCGCCTCGGCGTCCGACTTCGACAGCAGGTCGGTGGCGGCCGGGTCCACGTACACGGGACTCTCGCGCAGGGCCGCGCCGATCTCCGAGACGTCGGTGGCCGCCTGCGCGCCGGGCGCACCGGCCATCAGCACCGCCAGCGCGGCGATGACCGGCGCGACCAGGAGGCGTATGAGGACTCGAACGCGTGCGTCCTTCATACGTTCGAAAGTACCCGAATCGACCTCAATAAGACATCAGTACGGAAGAGGAAACCGAACGGGAAACCGACCCGGGTGGCGGCTCACTCCGCCGGCTCGACCCCCGCCCGCAGCAGCCCGTACGTGTACGCGTCCTCCAGGGCCTGCCACGAGGCGGCGATGACGTTCTCCGCGACGCCCACCGTGGACCACTCCCCCGTCCCGTCGGTCGTGGAGATCAGGACCCTGGTGGTGGACTGGGTGCCGTGCACACCCTCCAGGATGCGGACCTTGTAGTCGACGAGGTCGAGCTTGGCCAGCTCCGGGTAGATCTTCTCCAGGGCGACGCGCAGCGAGCGGTCCAGGGCGTTGACCGGGCCGTTGCCCTCGGCGGTGGCGACGATGCGCTCGCCCTTGGCCCACAGTTTCACGGTGGCCTCGTTGGCGTGGCTGCCGTCGGGGCGGTCCTCGGTGATCGCGCGCCAGGACTCGACGTCGAAGTACTTCAGCGGCCTGCCCTCGGCCTCCGCGCGCAGCAGCAGCTCGAAGCTGGCGTCGGCGGCCTCGTAGGTGTAGCCCGCCAGCTCCCGCTCCTTGACCCGCTCGACGACCCGGCCGACCAGTTCGCGGTCGCCGCCGAGGTCGATGCCCAGCTCCTTGCCCTTGAGCTCGATGGAGGCACGGCCGGCCATGTCGGAGACCAGCATCCGCATGGTGTTGCCGACCAGCTCCGGGTCGATGTGCTGGTACAGGTCCGGGTCGACCTTGATGGCGGAGGCGTGCAGCCCGGCCTTGTGCGCGAAGGCGGAAACACCCACGTAGGGCTGGTGGGTGGAGGGCGTGAGGTTGACGACCTCGGCGATGGCGTGGGAGATGCGGGTCATCTCGCGCAGCCGGCCCCCGGGCAGCACCTGCTTGCCGTACTTCAGCTCCAGCGCGGCCACGACCGGGAACAGGTTGGCATTGCCGACGCGCTCGCCGTAGCCGTTGGCCGTGCACTGCACGTGGGTCGCGCCCGCGTCCACCGCGGCGAGGGTGTTGGCGACGGCGCAGCCGGTGTCGTCCTGGGCGTGGATGCCGAGCCGGGCGCCGGTGTCGGCGAGCACCGTGGCGAGAACGGCCTGGATCTGCGCCGGGAGCATGCCGCCGTTGGTGTCGCACAGGACGACCACGTCGGCTCCCGCCTCGGAGGCGGCGCGGACGACGGCCTTGGCGTACTCAGGGTTGGCGCGGTAGCCGTCGAAGAAGTGCTCGCAGTCCACGAAGACCCGGCGGCCCTGCGCCTTGAGGTGGGAGACCGTGTCGGCGACCATGGCGAGGTTCTCGTCGAGCGTGGTGCGCAGCGCCAGCTCGACGTGCCGGTCGTGGGACTTGGCGACCAGCGTGATCACCTCGGCGCCGGACTCCAGCAGCGCCCTGACCTGGTGGTCCTCGGCGGCGGTGGCGCCCGCGCGGCGCGTGGAGCCGAAGGCGACCAGCTGGGCGTGCTTGAAGTCGATCTCCTGGCGGGCGCGGGAGAAGAACTCGGTGTCCCGCGGGTTCGCGCCGGGCCAGCCCCCCTCGATGAAGCCCACGCCGAAGTCGTCCAGGTGCCGTGCGATGGCCAGCTTGTCCGCGACCGTGAGGTTGATGCCCTCGCGCTGCGCGCCGTCGCGCAGGGTGGTGTCGAAGACGTGGAACGAATCGTCGAGTTCGCTGGTTGCGGTCATGATCTGAAGGCTCCTGTATGGGATCTCGGTCTACCGGAATGACCGGTTCCACCGTCCGTCTATGATCCCTCGCGCTCTCTTCCCGGCTGGGGGTGGGCCAGGAAAACGAAAAACCTCTCGCGGGTGCGAGAGGTCTGCGCGCGGGTCGAGGACGACGGTGTCCACCCGTACCTGGTCGTACGTGGTGGTCACTGCGGACCGGCGCGCCTGCTGCCAATAATCATGGCGAACGAGAGCACGGTGGCAGTCTGGCACAGTCCGTCCCGCTGCTCACCGTCCGTCTCAGGATGCGAGCAACGTCCGTCCGGAACCGGACACCCGGGCCTCCCCGCGGGTCCCGTCCGGAACCGCACGCTCAGGCTCCGGCGTAGAGCCCGTCCACCAGGAACTCCCGCACGTGGCCGAGCACCTGGGTCCGGTCCGTGCCGCGCAGCCCGATCGCCACGTGGATGGCGAAGCCGTCGAGGAGGGCGCGCAGCCGGGAGGCGAAGCGGTCGGGGTCGACGGGCCGGAACTCGCCGCGCGAGACGCCCTCGGCGAGCAGCGCCACCAGGTCGCGGTGCCAGGCGCCCTCGATGGCGGCCTGCCGGTCGCGGGCGTCGGATTCGACGGCGGCGCTCTGCGAGCGGTTCCAGACCTCCAGCCACAGCGTCCAGTGCGGGTCGCGGTGGCCCTCGGGGACGTACAGGTCGACGTAGGCGTCGAGGCGTTCGCGGGCGGTGCCGGCGCGGGTGAGCAGCCGCCCGCGTTCGGCGCCGAGGCGGCCCTCGCTCCACTCCAGGGTGCGCAGCAGCAGTTCGTCCTTGGAGTGGAAGTAGTAGAGGAGATGGCCGCTGCTCATACCGACCTCGCGGCCGAGCGCCGCCATGGTCAGCTTCTCCAGGCCGCGCTCGGCGATCATCTCCATGGCGGCGGTGAGGACGTCCTCGCGAGGCGGGGCCGGTCTGCGCCCACCACCGGCCATGTTCCCGCTCCTAGATCCTCGGCTGCTGCTGTGTGATGCAGTGGATGCCTCCACCGCCCGCGAAGATCGTACGCGCGTCCACGAGCGTCACCGTGCGCTCGGGGAACAGGCGGCGGAAGATGCCCGCCGCCAGTTCGTCGTTCGGGTCGTCGAAGGCGCACAGGACGACGCCGCCGTTGCACAGGTAGTGGTTGATGTACGAGTAGTCGACCCAGTCGCCCTCCTGGTCCTTCAGGACGGTCGGGGCGGGAACCTCGACGACCTCCAGGCGGCGGCCCTTGGCGTCGGTCTGACCGCGCAGGATCTCCAGGTACATCTGCGAGCGGGCGTGGTCGGGGTGGCGGGGGTCGCGCTGGCTGTGCACGACGACGGTGCCCGGCCGGGCGAAGGCCGCGACGATGTCGACGTGGCCCTGGGTGCCGTACATGCCGTAGTCGCCGGTCAGACCGTGCGGGAGCCAGATCGCCTTGGTGGTGCCGAGTTTGGCGTGGATCTCCGCCTCGACCTGCTCGCGGGTCCAGCCGGGGTTGCGGCCGGAGCCGAGCTGGACGGTGTCGGTCAGCAGGACCGTGCCCTCGCCGTCGACGTGGATCGCGCCGCCCTCGTTGACGAGCGTGCTGCCGAGGGCGGGGGCGCCGACGAGGTCCGCGACATGGCGGGCGATCTTGGAGTCGTGCTCCCAGCGGGCCCAGTCCTGGGCGCCCCAGCCGTTGAACACCCAGTCCACGGCGGCCAGCCCGCCCTGCCCGTCCGTCACGAAGGTCGGGCCGATGTCCCGCATCCAGGCGTCGTCCAGCTCGCGCTCCACCAGGTCGACCTCCGGGCCGAGCAGCTCGCGCGCCCCGTCGCCCTGGCCGGGCCCGTGCACCACCGTCACCGGCTCGAAACGGCGCACCGCGCGGGCGACGGAGGCCCAGGCCGCACGGGCCTCGGCCAGCTCCCCGTCGTTCGTGAACGTCGGGTTGGGGCCGGGCCAGGCCATCCAGGTGCGTTCGTGCGGGGCCCACTCGGGGGGCATGCGGAAGGTCATGGAGGTGTCCCAGGAGGTCGGAGGAACGTACGTCAGAGGAAGTAGAGACGGTTGAGCGAGACGGAATCGGCCGGTTCCGAACGCAGCGGGTCACCGTCGAGGGTGACGAGTCCGGTGCGCTGGTCGACGTCGACCGCGCCGGTACGGGAGTTCAGGCGCAGGTCGGCCGGTCCGATGCCGCGCGTGCCGCGCACCGCGACCCGGCGCCGTCGGGTCGGCATCGTGTCGTTGCCCTGGTCGAGGGCGGCCTGTGCGACGAAGGCCACCGATATCTCGGCCGGGGTGGCGCCGTGGGCGCCGAACTGCGGGCCCAGGACGAGCGGTTCGCAGGTGTCGGTGGCCGCGTTCGGGTCGCCGACCACGCCGTACGCCGGGAAGCCCGACTTGAGGACGAGCTGCGGCTTGGCGCCGAAGTGGTCCGGGCGCCAGAGCACGATGTCGGCCAGCTTGCCCACCTCGATCGAGCCGACCTCGTGGGACAGGCCGTGGGCGATGGCGGGGTTGACGGTCAGCTTGGCCATGTAGCGCAGGACCCGCTCGTTGTCGTCGTCCCCGTCGGCACCGAACTGGGCCTTCATCTTGCCCGCCATGGCGAACGTACGCCGGACCGTCTCACCGGCGCGCCCCATGCCCTGCGCGTCCGACGACGTGATGCCGATGGCGCCCAGGTCGTGCAGCACGTCCTCGGCGCCCATGGTCCCGGCGCGGATGCGGTCGCGGGCCATGGCGGCGTCGCCGGGCAGGTCGGTCTTGAGGTCGTGGACGGAGACGATCATGCCGTAGTGCTCGGCGACCGCGTCCCGGCCGAAGGGCAGGGTGGGGTTGGTGGAGGAGCCGATGACGTTGGGGACGCCGGCCATCTTCAGCACGTTCGGGACGTGTCCGCCGCCGCAGCCCTCGATGTGGAAGGCGTGGATGGTGCGGCCCTCCAGGACGCGGAGGGTGTCCTCGACGGAGAGGCACTCGTTCAGTCCGTCGCTGTGCAGGGCGACCTGGACGTCGTGCTCCTCGGCGACGCGCAGGGCGGTGTCGAGGGCGCGGGTGTGGGCGCCCATGTCCTCGTGCACCTTGAAGCCGCTCGCCCCGCCCTCGGCCAGCGCCTCGATCAGCGGCGCGTCGTGGGACGAGGAACCCCGGCCGAGGAAGCCGATGTTGACGGGCCAGGCGTCGAAGGCGCCGAACGCGTGCTTCAGCGCCCACGGCGAGTTGACGCCGACGCCCCACACCGGGCCGAACTCCTGCCCGATGATCGTCG
The DNA here is from genome assembly GCF_019049125.1 of Streptomyces sp. AC602_WCS936. Classification (NCBI taxonomy): domain Bacteria; kingdom Bacillati; phylum Actinomycetota; class Actinomycetes; order Kitasatosporales; family Streptomycetaceae; genus Streptomyces; species Streptomyces sp. AC602_WCS936. The sequence continues at coordinate 134,444 of NZ_JAGMUF010000021.1, forward strand.
TCACGCCGGACGCGAGCGAAGCCTCCATGATGCGCGGGGAGAGCAGGTGGACGTGAGTGTCGACGGCTCCGGCGGTGGCGATGAGCCCTTCACCGGACACGATGGTGGTGCCGGTGCCGACCACGACGTCGACCCCGTCGAGGGTGTCGGGGTTGCCGGCCCGTCCGATGCCGCTGATCCGCCCCTCGCGGATGCCGATCGACACCTTCCGGATGCCCTGGACAGCATCGATCACGACGACGTTGCTGATCACGACGTCGCAGGTCTCGCGGACGGCGGCGGCCTTGAGGTGCAGCCCGTCGCGGGCGGTCTTGCCGAAGCCGGCGAGGAACTCGTCGCCGGGCAGCTGGCTGTCGGACTCGACGCGGATCACCAGGCCCGAGTCGCCGAGCCGGACCCGGTCGCCGGCGCGGGGGCCGTGGGTGGCGGCGTAGGCGTGCGGGTCGACGTGGATCGACTCGCTGATCTCGCGTCCCTTCGAGCGGCTCATCGCCCGCCTCCTTCCGGTGCTTCCGGCACTTCCGGTACTTCCGGTACTTCCGGTACTTCCGGTGCGACCCCCAGATATCCGCAGGCCGCGGCCCGCCGCAGTGCCTCCGCCTTCGCCCCCGGTGCGTCCAGCGGACCGTCCACCAGGCCGGCGAAGCCGACCGCGATCCGCCGCCCGCCGATGGGCACGAGGCCGACCTCGGCGCTCTCCCCGGGCCCGAAGCGGACCGAGGACCCGGCGGGGACGGCGAGACGCATGCCGTAGGCCCGTTCGCGGTCGAAGTCGAGGCGCGGGTTGGCCTCGAAGAAGTGGAAGTGGGAGGTCACGGAGACGGGCACGGTCGCGGTGTTGGTGACCGGCAGGCGCACCGCCGCCTCGGGCTCGGCGTGGTCGGGCCCCGGCAGCAGGGCGCCCGGCGCCTCCTGGCCGAGCCCGCCCCCGACGGGGTCGGAGACGACGGCGAGCCGCGACCCGTCGTCGAAGACGGCCTCCACGTGCACCTCGGTGACCACGTCCGCGACGCCGGGCAGCACGTCGTCCGGGCCGAGCACCGACCGGGCGCGCTCGATCGCCTCCGCGAGCCGGGCGCCGTCCCGGGCGGCCTCGCACACGGTGTCCGCGATCAGCGCGGTCGCCTCCGGCACGTTGAGCCGGAGGCCACGGGCACGGCGTGCCCGGGCCAGCTCGGCCGCCCCGAAGAGCAGCAGCCGGTCACGTTCCGTGGGAGTCAGTCTCACGACGTGGCACCTCCTTGCCGTCCACACATTAGAACACCACTCTAAACATCGATCCCCTCCGGCGAAACCATTGACGAGTGGTCGGGGCAGACGTCACATTGAGCGTCGCTCTAAACCGTGGGCGGCCGTCGAAGGAGACCAGCCATGCCGATAGAACAGCGCGGAGTCGACACCATCCCCGAAGCGGAACGCACCAGCGGGCCACGGGACCTCGTCTCGATCCTGCTGGGCTCCAACCTCTGTCTCGGCGTGATCGTCTTCGGCTGGCTGCCGCCCTCCTTCGGCCTGGGCTGGTGGGCGTCGGTCAGCTCGGTGGTGGCGGGCACGGTCGTCGGCACCCTGTTCACCGCGCCACTGGCCCTGGTCTCCCTGCGCACCGGCACCAACCTGTCCACGTCGTCCGGCGCCCAGTTCGGCGTGCGCGGACGGCTGGTCGGCTCGGTGGTCGGGCTGCTCCTGGCCCTCGGCTACACCGCGCTGACCGTGTGGATCGGCGGGGACGTGATGATGGGCGTGCTCGGCCGGCTCTTCGGCCTGCCGCAGGGCGGGGCCGCGTACGCCGTCGTCTACGGGCTGCTCGCCGCGGCGACCGTCGCGGGCGCGGTCTACGGCTACCGGGTGCTGCTCGCCATGTCCAAGGTGCTGGCGTACGGCATGACCGCCCTGCTGGTCCTCGGCGTGATCGCCTACGCCCCCGACTTCACCACCGCCGCGTTGCCGGAGGCGGGCGGGTACCTGCTGGGCGGTTTCTGGCCGACCTGGCTGCTGGCCGCCGTGGCCGCCGGTCTCTCCGGGCCGATCGCCTTCATCACGCTGCTCGGCGACTACACCCGCTACATCTCCCCGGCCCGCTTCTCCTCCCGCCGGGTGCTGCACGCGACCTGGCTCGGGCTGATGCTGGGCCTGCTGGTGCCGCAGCTCTTCGGCACCTTCACCTCGTACGCCGCCCGCGCCGCCCTGGACTACGCCGGCCCGCTGGTCGACGCCGCCCCCACCTGGTACCTGGTCCCGCTGCTGCTCGCCGCCTCCGCGGGCTCGGTCGGCAACGCGGGACTGATGCTGTACTCCATGGGCCTGGACCTGGACGCCATCCTGCCGCGCGCCTCCCGCGCCCGGGCCACCTGCGCGGTCGCGGTCGTCGCCACGGCCTGCGTCTTCACCGGGCACTACGCCTGGGAGGCGCAGTCGGCGATGACGTCCTTCGTGCTGCTGCTGACGGCGATCGGCACCCCGTGGGCGGTCATCACGATGATCGGCTTCGTGCGCTGCGGCGGGGAGTACGACGCCGACGCGCTCCAGGTCTTCAACCGCCGGGCGCGGGGCGGCGCCTACTGGTACCGCGCCGGCTGGAACGTCCCGGCCACGGCGGCCTGGGCGGCGGGCGCGGTCGTCGGCGTGCTGGCGGTGTCCCTGCCGTCGTACGAGGGCCCGCTGCTGACGTTCACCGGCGGGGTGGACTGCAGCTTCCTGCTGTCGGGGCTGGTGGGCGGGGTGGTGTACGTGCTGTGCACGCCGGGTGCCGCCGTGGCGACGGCACCCGGAGAGGGGCTGGTCGAGCCCGCTTCCTGCCCGACCGAGTCGGGTGGTGGGCGGGCATAGGCCGGGGGTCCGGGGGCGGAGCCCCCGGCTCCGGTGATGCTACGCCAGCCGGTGCATCCACCCGTGCTTGTCCTCGGCGGTACCCCGCTGGATGTCCAGCAGCGCGTCGCGCAGCCGCTGCGTCACCTCACCGGTCTCGCCCCCGCTCTGCTGCCACTGCGCACCGGCGCGCTTCACCGTGCCGACCGGCGTGATCACGGCCGCCGTACCGCAGGCGAAGACCTCGGTGAGGGTGCCGTTCTCCGAGTCGCGCTGCCACTGGTCGACGGAGACGCGGCCTTCCTCGGCCTCGTAGCCGAGGTCACGGGCGACGGTGAGGAGGGAGTCGCGGGTGACGCCTTCCAGGATGGAGCCGGTGAGGGAGGGGGTGACGATCTTGTCGCCGTACACGAAGTACAGGTTCATGCCGCCCAGTTCCTCGACCCACTTGTGCTCGACCGCGTCGAGGTAGCAGACCTGGTCGCAGCCCTTGGTGGCGGCCTCGGCCTGCGCGAGCAGCGACGCCGCGTAGTTGCCGCCGGTCTTGGCGTCGCCCATGCCGCCGGGGACGGCGCGGACGCGGTCCTCGGAGACCCAGATGGAGACCGGCTTGACGCCGCCCGGGAAGTAGGCGCCCGCCGGGGAGGCGATGACGAGGAAGAGGTATTCGTTGGCCGGCTTCACGCCCAGGCCGACCTCGGTCGCGATCATGAAGGGACGCAGGTAGAGGGACTCCTCGCCGCCGTGCGCGGGAACCCACTTCTCGTCCTGCTTCACCAGCGCGTCGCAGGCCTCGATGAAGGTGTCGACCGGAAGCTCGGGCATGCCCAGGCGGCGCGACGAGGCCTGGAAGCGGGCGCCGTTCTTCTCCGGGCGGAAGGTGGCGACGGAGCCGTCGGGCCGGCGGTAGGCCTTCAGACCCTCGAAGATCTCCTGCGCGTAGTGCAGGACCATGGTGGCCGGGTCGAGGGAGAGCGGGGCGTACGGAACGAGCTGACCGTCGTGCCAGCCGCGGCCCTCGGTCCACTTGATCGTCACCATGTGATCGGTGAAGTGGCGGCCGAACCCGGGGTTGGCCAGGATCGCCTGGCGCTCTGAGTCGGAGAGCGGGTTGGCGGAGGGCTTGAGCTCGATCGTGGGCGTCGTCATGGGTTGATGTCCTTCACCGGTTTGATTGTGACGGGCCGCTGTCACGCCCGTACGGCCGGTGGCCGGTGCTAGGACGTCCGAGCATTCCCTCATGTCGCGGCTTCGCGTTCGATTATCGCGCGTGGCCCGTGACGGATGAAACGGGGTGAATGCGGCCCAGGGTTCGATGGTCGCACCTGGCGGACGCAGGAGAAAGCCGCCGGGTGCCTTGTTTTTCGGACCCGGCGGCTTCCAGAGGTTGGATTTCGAGTGCGCCGAGTCAGCCGGCTACTCGTACGGCGAGCGCGTCGCCGATCTCGGAGGTGGAGCGGGCGCTCTTGTCCGCACGCTCGCCCAGGTCGGCCGAGACCGCGTCCTCGATGCGGGCGGCCTGGGTCTCGTAGCCGAGGTGGCGCAGCAGCAGGGCGACGGAGAGGACCGTCGCGGTGGGGTCGGCCTTGCCCTGGCCGGCGATGTCGGGCGCGGAACCGTGGACCGGCTCGAACATCGAGGGGAAGTCGCCGGACGGGTTGATGTTCCCGCTCGCGGCGACGCCGATGCCGCCGGAGACGGCCGCGGCGAGGTCGGTGATGATGTCGCCGAAGAGGTTGTCGGTGACGATGACGTCGAAGCGCTCGGGCTGGGTGACCAGGTAGATGGTCGCCGCGTCGACGTGCATGTACTCGGTGGTGACCTCGGGGTACTCGGCGGCCACCTTGTTGAAGACGTTCGTCCACAGGTGGCCGGCGAAGGTCAGCACGTTGTTCTTGTGGATCAGCGCCAGCTTCTTGCGCGGGCGGGCCTGCGCGCGGGCGAAGGCGTCGCGCACGACGCGCTCGACACCGTAGGCCGTGTTGACGGAGACCTCGGTGGCGACCTCGTGCTCGGTGCCCTTGCGGATGGTGCCGCCGTTGCCGGTGTACGGGCCCTCGGTGCCCTCGCGGACGACGACGAAGTCGATCTCGGGCTGCCCGGCGAGCGGGGTGGCGACGCCGGGCAGGAGCTTGCTCGGCCGCAGGTTGACGTGGTGGTCGAAGGCGAAGCGGAGCTTGAGCAGGAAGCCGCGCTCCAGGACGCCGGACGGCACCGAGGGGTCCCCGATCGCGCCGAGCAGGATGGCGTCGTGGGCCTTGAGGGCGTCGAGGTCGGCGTCGGTGAGGGTCTCACCGGTGGCGTGGTAGCGCCGGGCGCCGAAGTCGAACTCCTTGGTCTCCAGCTTCACATCCTGGGGAAGGACGGCGGAGAGGACCTTCAGACCTTCGGCCACGACCTCCTGGCCGATGCCGTCACCGGGAATCACTGCGAGTTTGATGCTGGGAGACATGACGGCACCCTACTCCTCGTCCCACGGGATGACATGAGGCGTCCGGCATGCGGACGCCGGCGCGTCATCTCCGACTCAGTGCCCGGTGGAGCCGCCGTTGTCCCGGCGGTCGAGGGCGCGCTGGAGGGCGGCGGCCGCGTTCTTGCGGTCGGAATCGCTGGTACGAGAGAGGTGGCGGACTCGGCGGCGGACGGTGGTCTCGGCCATGGGAATCGACTCCTTCGGCACGCGGGAGAGCGCGGAAAGCGAGTGGTACGGGGAGACACCGGAAAGGGCGGGGAGCACGGTGCCGCAGGGGTTGCCTGCACGGGCACGGCTCACGACCGCCATCCGCTCGATCGAGCGGGACGTTCGGCTCCTACAAAACTAAGGGAGCGCGGAGCGTCTGTCTCCACAATTACTCGGACTTCCTACTATCTGAGACAGTGCCGTCGGTCACTCCGCTGTGACCTGCGAAAACGTCGGACGGGCCAGGTCGGGGGGAGACCTGGCCCGTCCGGGTTCGGGTGGGCGTCAGCCCATGTGCGGGTACGCGTAGTCGGTCGGGGCGACCAGCGTCTCCTTGATGGCGCGGGTCAGGGTCCAGCGCATCAGGTTCTGCGGGGCACCGGCCTTGTCGTTCGTGCCGGAGGCACGGCCGCCGCCGAAGGGCTGCTGGCCGACGACGGCGCCGGTCGACTTGTCGTTGATGTAGAAGTTGCCGGCCGCGTAGCGCAGCTTCTCCATCGTGTACGCCGCCGCCGCGCGGTCGCCCGAGATGACCGAGCCGGTGAGGGCGTAGTCGGACACCGACTCCATCTGGGTCAGCATCTCGTCGTACGCGTCGGCCTTGCTGTCGTCGTAGACGTGCACCGCGAGGAACGGACCGAAGTACTCGGTGCGGAACACCTCGTTCTCCGGGTCGGTGCACTCGACGACCGTCGGGCGGACGAAGTAGCCGACCGAGTCGTCGTAGGAGCCGCCCGCGACGATCGTGCAGGTCTCGTCCTCCTTGGCCCGGTCGATGGCGGCCTTGTTCTTGGCGAAGGACCGCTCGTCGATGACGGCGCCGATGAAGTTCGACAGGTCGGTGACGTCACCCATGGTGAGGTAGTCGACCTCGGCCGCGAACTCCTCCTTGAAGCCGTCGTTCCAGATGGACGCCGGGATGTACGCGCGGGAGGTGGCGCTGCACTTCTGGCCCTGGTACTCGAAGGCACCGCGGGTCAGGGCGGTCTTCAGCACGGCGCGGTCGGCGCTCGGGTGGGCGACGAGGAAGTCCTTGCCGCCGGTCTCGCCGACCAGGCGCGGGTAGGTGCGGTACTTCTCGATGTTGTTGCCGACCGTCTTCCACAGGTGCTGGAAGGTCTTGGTCGAGCCGGTGAAGTGGATGCCCGCGAGGTCCCGGTGCTCCAGGGCGACCTCGGAGACCGCGATGCCGTCGCCGGTGACCAGGTTGATGACGCCCTTGGGCAGCCCGGCCTCCTCCAGCAGCTGCATCAGCAGCACGGCGGCGTGGGTCTGGGTCGGGGACGGCTTCCAGACCACCACGTTGCCCATCAGGGCGGGGGCGGTGGGCAGGTTGGCGGCGATCGCGCTGAAGTTGAACGGCGTGATCGCGTAGACGAAGCCCTCCAGCGGGCGGTGGTCCATGCGGTTCCACACGCCCTGGGAGTTGGCCGGGGGCTGCTCGGCCAGGATGCCTCGGGCGTAGTGGACGTTGAAGCGCCAGAAGTCGATCAGCTCGCAGGGGCTGTCGATCTCGGCCTGCTGGGCCGTCTTGGACTGGCCGAGCATCGTGGAGGCGGCGATGGTCTCGCGCCACGGGCCGGACAGCAGCTCGGCGGCGCGCAGGATGATCGCCGCGCGGTCGTCGAAGGACATCGCGCGCCAGGCCGGGGCGGCGGCCAGGGCCGCGTCGATCGCGTCCTGGGCGTCCTGCTGCGTGGCGTTCGCGTACGTGCCCAGGCGGGACTTGTGGTTGTGCGGCTGCACGACGTCGAAGCGCTCGCCGCCGCCCATCCGCTTCTCGCCGCCGATGGTGCACGGAAGGTCGACCGGGTTGTCGGCCAGCTCCTTGAGCTTGGCCTCCAGACGGGCGCGCTCGGGCGAACCGGGGGCGTAGCCGTGCACCGGCTCGTTGACGGGGGTGGGGACCTGGGTCACAGCGTCCATGGGTTCCGTAACTCCTTAACTGAGCGGTCTTGCGAGCGGGTGGGCTCAGCCCTTGCTGACCATCGAGCGGGCGAAGAACCGGAGGTTGGCCGGCTTCTCCGCCAGACGGCGCATGAAGTAGCCGTACCAGTCGGTGCCGTAGGCGGTGTACACGCGCATGCGGTGGCCTTCGGCGGCGAGCCGCAGGTGCTCGTCGCCGCGGATGCCGTACAGCATCTGGAACTCGTACTCGTCGAGCTTGCGTCCGGCGGTGCGGGCCAGTTCCTGCGCGATGGAGATCAGACGGGGGTCGTGCGACCCGATCATCGGGTAGCCCTCGCCCTCCATCAGGGTCCGCAGGATGCGCACGTACGCCTTGTCGATCTCGTGCTTCTGCTGGTAGGCGACCTCGGCGGGCTCCTTGTAGGCGCCCTTCACCAACCGTACGCGAGAGCCGGCCGCGGCGAGGCGGCGCGCGTCCTCCTCTGTGCGGAAGAGGTAGGACTGGATGACGCAGCCGGTCTGCGGGAAGTCCTTCCGCAGCTCGTCGTGGATGGCGAACATCGAGTCGAGGGTGGTGTGGTCCTCGGCGTCGAGGGTGACCGTGGTGCCGATCTCGGCGGCGGCCTCGACGACCGGGCGGACGTTTTTCAGGGCCAGCTCGTGGCCGCCGTCCAGCGCCTGGCCGAACATCGACAGCTTCACCGACATCTCGGCGCGGGTGCCGAGGTCCAGCGGCTTGAGCCGGTCGACCAGCTCCAGGTAGGCGTCGCGGGCGGCCTCGGCCTGCGCGGGGGTGGTGATGTCCTCGCCGACGACGTCCATCGTCAGCTCCAGGCCCTGATCGGTCAGCTCCTGGACGATCGGAACGATCTGATCGACCGTCTCGCCGGGGATGAACCGGTCGACGACCGGCTTGGTCACGGGCGCGGCGGAAACCAGCCGACGCATCCGGTCGCTGCGCGACGCGGCGAGAATCACGGGACCCAGCACGGGGCACCTCCACTTACCAACCAACACAGGGCCGTCCACCCGACGTTTCGGGAACGGCACGGAGAACCACCGTGAAATCTAAGGATGACCCCGATCGTGGGCCATCGACAGCTGTCACGCATCCGTGCGGCGGATCTCAGACAGATGTATGAAGGCAGCGCACAAATGCGGCAGAATGCCCGGGTGACGTCGGATTCCAGAGGTTCCGCAGGCTCCGGTGGTCCCAGTGGCGACTACCAGGAGCTGATCGACGAGATCTCCGAGCTGCTGGGCGCCCCCGCGACCCTGGAGAACCGCGACTTCGAGCTGATCGCCTTCGGCGCCTACGACAGCGAGGGCGACCTCGATCCGTCCGTCCTGGACCCGGTGCGCACCCGCTCGATCCTGACCCGGCGCTCCACCGCGGCCGTCCGGGCCTGGTTCGAGGGCTTCGGCATCACCCGGGCCAAGGGCCCGGTCCGCATCCCGCCGACCCCGGAGGCGGGGGTCTACCGCGGACGCACCTGCCTGCCGGTACGCCATCGGGGTGTCGTCCTCGGCTACGTGTGGCTGCTGGACACCGACCCCGGTCCGACCGACCGGCAGCTGGCGGCGGCCATGGAGGTCACCGGCCGGATCGGCGCGCTGCTCGCGGACGAGGCGCAGCACGGCGCCGACCTGAGCCGGGAGCTGCGGGCGGTGTTGACCGCCGAGCGCGACTGGCAGCGGGACATGGCGGTGGCCGAGCTGCGCACCGCGCTCGGCGCCCGCGCGGACACCCCGCACGCGGTGGTGTGCGTGGCGCCCTGGCCGTCGGCCGACCCCGACGACGCCCCGTCGGTCCGTACGGTGCCGGGGGCGACGGCGCTGTGCGCCGTGCCGTGGGGCGCTTCGGCCCAGTCGCTGGCGCTGCTGGTGCGGCTGCGGTCGGCGGACGTGCTGACCCCTGCGACGTCGGCGGCGGGGCGGATGCTGGAGCGGGCGCGGGGCGCGGCGGCCGGGGCCGGCGGGTCGGCGGCCGGGGCGGTGGCGGCGGCCCGTGCGGGCGCGGGCGCGGCGGCCGGGGTGTCCGCCCCGCGCACCGGCCTGGCGGAACTGGGGGCCGCCTGGCAGGAGGCGTCGGCGGCGGCCCGGGCGGCGCGCGCCGAGAGCCGGTTCGGGCCGGTCGCCGAGTGGACGTCCATCGGGGCGTTCCGGCTGCTGACCGCGCTGCCGGCGCGGTCGGCCCACGATCCGGCCGTACGGGTGCTGCTCTCCCCCACGCACCGTGAGCTGGCCCGCACCGCCGAGGTCTACCTGGACTGCGCGGGCCAGGCCGGCCGCACCGCCGCCGAGCTGGGCATCCACCGCCAGACCCTGTACTACCGCCTGTCCCGCGTCGAGCAGCTGACGGGCCTGGACCTGGACGACGGGGAGGACCGGCTGCTGCTGCACATGGCGTTGAAGCGCGCGCGGCTGTGAGCCGGGTCAGCTCTTGCCGAAGCCCTCGACCGCCTGACGCAGACCCTCGGTGAGCCGGTCTGCGTCGGGGGCGTCCTGCGGGCTGAACGACCACTGGACCATGAGGCCCATCAGCAGGCTGACGTAGAAGCCGCCGAGGGTGTCGACGGTCTCCTCCGGGACCTCCTCCTCACGGCCGCCCATGAAGAGCGTGACGAGGCCGCGCGCGCCCGCCCGCTGGGCACGGGCCAGGTGCTCCCGGACCTGGGGCAGCTCGTCGCCCATGGCCACGATCTCCATGCTGAGCCGCCACAGCGAGCCCGGCTCTCGCATGGTCCCGATGATGTTCGACCACACGGCCGTGAACCGTTCCGGGGAGCCCGGTTCGCCGGGCAGGTCGCCTTCCGGGTCCCCTTCGAACGCCTCGGACATCGTCTCCACCAGCTCGATGTACGCCTGGACGAGCAGGGCGTCCTTGGAGCCGTAGTGGTAGCCGATCGACGCGAGGTTGGTCCCCGACTCCTTGACGATGTCCCGCGCGGTGGTGCGCGTGAACCCCTTCTCCAGCAGGCAGCGCTTGGCGCCGGCGAGCAGATCCTCACGGTGTCCCATGCGGCCACCCTATCCCCGGTCCATACGCCCGTCCTATACGCACGTCATAGACAGCCGTATAAGACGCCCGTATAGTCGCTCGCATGACACCCAACCCGCCCCGCGCCGGCCGCCGAGAGTGGACGGCGCTCTGCGTTCTCATGCTTCCGCTGCTGCTGGTCTCCATGGACGTGTCGGTCCTGTACTTCGCGATCCCGGCGATCAACGCCGACCTGTCTCCGAGCGGCACCCAGCAGCTGTGGATCTTCGACGTCTACGCCTTCGCCGTGGCCGGCCTGCTCATCACCATGGGCTCGGTCGGCGACCGCGTCGGCCGCCGCAGGCTGCTGCTGATCGGTGCCGCCGCCTTCGGTGCCGCCTCGCTGGCGGCGGCGTACGCGGACAGCGCCGAGATGCTCATCGCGGCTCGCGCGCTGCTCGGCATCGGCGGCGCCACGCTGATGCCGTCGACGCTGGCCCTGGTCCGCTCGCTCTTCACCGACCCCGGACAGCGGGCGCAGGCCATCGCGATCTGGTCCGGCGTGATGACGGGCGGCGTGGCGCTCGGCTCGGTGCTGAGCGGGGTGCTCGTGGAGTTCTTCTGGTGGGGCTCGGTCTTCCTGGTGAACCTGCCGGCGATGGCCCTGCTCCTGATCCTGGGCCCGCTCCTGCTGCCCGAGTCGAAGGACCCGGCGCCGGGCCGCTTCGACTGGGTGAGCGTCCCGCTGTCGATGGCCGCGGTCCTCCCGGTCGTCTACGGCCTGAAAGAGATCCCGTCCGAGGGCTTGAACGTCCGCTACGTCATGGCGGTCACCGTGGGCCTGCTCTTCGCGGCCCTGTTCGTGCACCGGCAGCGGACCGCCGCCTCGCCGATGGTCTCCCCCGCCCTCTTCCGCGGACGCGGTTTCGCCCCCGCCGTCGTCCTCAACCTGGTCACGATGTTCGCGATGATGGGCTCGGCGTTCTTCACCACGCAGTACATCCAGTCGGTCCTGGGCAAGAGCGCGCTGGAGGCCGCCCTGTGGGCGCTGCTGCCCTCGGTGCCGATCGGCTTCGCGGCCCCGCTCGCCACCCGTCTGGTGCAGGGCGGCGTCAACCGCGCCCATGTGGTGTCCGCGGGCTTCGGCCTGGCCGCGTGCGGCTACGCGCTGCTGACGCTGGTGGACACGGACGCGCTGGCCCTGGGCCTGGTCTCCTGCGGTGTCCTCGCCTCCGGCGTCACCATGGTGATGTCCCAGATCATGGACCTCGCGCTGAGCGCCGCCCCGGTGGAACGCGCCGGCTCCGCTTCCTCGCTGATGGAGACCGGCGCGGAGTTCGGCGGGGCGCTCGGGATGGCGGTCCTCGGTTCCATCGGCACGGCGGTCTACCGGCACGAGATGCCGGACTCGGCTCCGGCGGTGGCGCACGAGACGCTGGGCGGCGCGCTGGCCGTCGCCGGGCAGTTGCCGGAGCGCGCGGGGGACGCCCTGACGACGGCGGCCCGGGAGGCGTTCACCAGCGGGATGCACGCGGCGGCCATCGCGGGCGCGGTGGTGCTGGCCGGGGCGGCGGTCCTGGCGTCGGTGACGCTGCGGAGGGTGCGGGTGCGTGAGGAGGCGTGCACGGAAAACGCCGGACAGGCTGGACATCCCAGCCCGTCCGGCGTTTGAGGACGAGCCCGTTCAGGGCGAACGGGGGTCCGGGGGCGGCAGCCCCCGGGCACGGTCGCTCAGACCAGGTTCACCGACCGGGCCGACGTCGCACCGATCTCCGCCGAAACCTCCGCCAAAACCCCGGAGGGCACCGTGTCGTCGACGGTCAGCACGGCCAGCGCCTCGCCGCCGACCGTCGCGCGGGCGACCTGCATGCCGGCGATGTTGATGCCGGCCTCACCGATGACGCGGCCGACGGTGCCGACGACGCCGGGACGGTCCTCGTAGCGCAGGACGAGCATGTGGTCGGCGAGGGCCAGGTCCACGTCGTACTCGCCGACGGCGACGATCTTCTGGAGGTGCTTCGGGCCGGCCAGCGTGCCGGAGACCGACACCTCCTCGCCGTCCGAGAGGGTGCCGCGCACGGTGACCACGTTGCGGTGCTCCGGGGACTCCGAGCTGGTGGTCAGGCGGACCTCGACGCCGCGCTCCTGGGCGAACAGCGGGGCGTTGACGTAGGAGACCGTCTCGTCGACGACGTCCTCGAAGACACCCTTGAGGGCGGAGAGCTCCAGCACCTTCACGTCGTGCTGGGTGATCTCGCCGTAGACCTCGACGTCGAGGCGGACGGCGACCTCGCCGGCGAGCGCGGTGAAGATGCGGCCGAGGCGCTCGGCGAGCGGCAGGCCCGGCTTGACGTCCTCGGCGATGACACCGCCCTGGACGTTCACCGCGTCGGGGACCAGCTCGCCGGCGAGGGCGAGGCGGACCGACTTGGCCACCGCGATGCCGGCCTTCTCCTGGGCCTCGTCGGTGGAGGCGCCGAGGTGCGGGGTGCAGACGACCTGGTCGAACTCGAACAGCGGCGAGTCGGTGCACGGCTCCTTGGCGTACACGTCCAGGCCGGCGCCGGCGACGCGGCCCTCCTTCAGCGCCGAGTACAGCGCCTCCTCGTCGACGATCCCGCCGCGCGCGGCGTTGACGATGCGGACGCTGGGCTTGACCTTGCGCAGCGCCTCGTCGCCGATCAGGCCGAGGGTCTCGGGGGTCTTCGGGAGGTGGACGGTGATGAAGTCGGAGACCTCCAGCAGCTCGTCCAGCGACAGCACCTTGACGCCCATCTGGGCGGCGCGCGCGGGCTGCACGTAGGGGTCGTAGGCGACGACCTTCATGCCGAAGGCCGACATGCGCTGGGCGACCAGTGCGCCGATGCGGCCGAGGCCCACGACACCGAGGGTCTTCTCGGCCAGCTCGACGCCGGTGTACTTGCTGCGCTTCCACTCGCCGTTCTTCAGCGCGGCGTTGGCCTGCGGGATGTTGCGGGCGGTGGCGACGATCAGGCCGCAGGCCAGCTCGGCGGCGGTCACGATGTTGGAGGTCGGGGCGTTGACCACCATGACGCCGGCCTTGGTGGCGGCGGAGACGTCCACGTTGTCCAGGCCGACACCCGCGCGGGCGACGACCTTCAGCTTCTTGGCGGCGGCGATGGCCTCGGCGTCGACCTTGGTCGCGGAGCGGACCAGGATCGCGTCCACGTCGGCGATGGCGGGGAGCAGTTCGGCCCGGTCCGCGCCGTTGCACTGGCGGATCTCGAAGTCGGGGCCGAGCGCGTCCACGGTCGCGGGCGACAGCTCTTCGGCGATGAGTACGACGGGTTTCGAGCTCACGTGAGTCCTCACAAGTCCAATGCGGACGGCCGTCCCGACGGCCGCATTCGGTGTCGCTGAGCCGCGTGGAAGACGCACGACGCTGTGGGCCTGACGCGTATGTTGTGCAGCAGTCTAGTGGCGTGACGCGGGTCGTCCTGCGCCTCTGCGGAAGGATCACCCGGAAGTGGCTGTACAGGGTGGCCAACGAGAATCCAGCCGCTCCGGCGTTTGAGGAGCGGGGTCCGGGGCGGAGCCCCGCGACGGCGCCCGAACCCGGCGGCACCGTCGCGGAGCGTTCGGCTTACGCCTCCTCGTCGACCCAGCTCATGAGCTTGCGCAGCTCCTTGCCGGTGGTCTCCAGCAGGTGCTCGGAGTCCTGCTTCTTGTACTCGTTGTACTTCTTCAGGCCGCCGTGGTACTCGTCCATCCAGTTCTTGGCGAAGGTGCCGTCCTGGATCTCGGCGAGGACCTTCTTCATCTCGGCCTTGGTGGCGTCGGTGATGATCCGCGGGCCGGTGACGTAGTCGCCCCACTCGGCGGTCTCGGAGATCGACCAGCGCATCTTCTCCAGGCCGCCCTCGTACATGAGGTCCACGATCAGCTTCAGCTCGTGCAGGCACTCGAAGTAGGCGATCTCCGGCTGGTAACCGGCCTCGGTCAGGGTCTCGAAGCCCGCCTTGACCAGCGCGGCCGTGCCACCGCACAGGACGGCCTGCTCGCCGAAGAGGTCGGTCTCGGTCTCCTCGGTGAAGGTCGTCTTGATGACGCCGGCGCGGGTGCCGCCGATGCCCTTCGCGTACGACAGGGCCAGCGCGAAGCCGTTGCCCGTGGCGTCCTGCTCGACGGCGGCGATGCAGGGAACGCCGCGGCCCTCCTCGTACTGACGGCGCACCAGGTGGCCCGGGCCCTTGGGGGCGACCATGCAGACGTCCACGCCGGCCGGGGGCTTGATGAAGCCGTAGCGGATGTTCAGGCCGTGGCCGAAGAACAGGGCGTCGCCGTCCTTCAGGTTGTCCTTGATGTGCTTCTCGTAGACCTCGGCCTGGATCGGGTCCGGGACCAGGATCATGATGACGTCGGCCTCGGCGGCGGCCTCGGACGGGCTCACCACGCGCAGGCCCTGCTCCTCGGCCTTGGCCTTGGACTTGGAGCCCTCGTGCAGACCGACGCGCACGTCGACACCCGAGTCGCGGAGCGACAGCGCGTGGGCGTGGCCCTGGCTGCCGTACCCGATGACCGCGACCTTGCGGCCCTGGATGATGGACAGGTCGGCGTCGGCGTCGTAGAACAGCTCGGCCACTGGGTTCTCTCCTTGTGTGCAGGTGTTGCGTCCCACCGTATGCCGGTGAGGGGAAGGGAAGTTTCGGGGTCTCGGAATGCGGGCGGCCGGTGGTGTCCGCGGCCGCCCGTTTCCGTCGTTGTGCGGACCGTTTTCCGTTGTTACGCGGACCGGTCGAGTGCGCGCAGCGAGCGGTCCGTGATCGAACGGGCGCCGCGGCCGATGGCGATCGTGCCGGACTGGACGAGTTCCTTGATGCCGTACGGTTCCAGCATCCGGAGCATGGCGGACAGCTTGTCGCTGCTGCCGGTGGCCTCGATGGTGACGGCCTCCGGGGAGACGTCGACGGTCTTGGCGCGGAAGAGCTGGACGATCTCGACGATCTGGGAGCGCGTCTCGTTGTCGGAGCGCACCTTCACCAGAACGAGTTCGCGCTGGACGGCCTGGGTCGGCTCCAGCTCGACGATCTTGAGCACGTTCACCAGCTTGTTGAGCTGCTTGGTGACCTGCTCCAGCGGGAAGTCCTCGACGCTCACCACGATGGTGATGCGGGAGATGTCGGGGTGCTCGGTGACGCCGACGGCGAGGGAGTCGATGTTGAAGCCGCGGCGGGAGAAGAGGGCGGTGATCCGCGCCAGGACGCCGGGGGTGTTCTCCACCAGGACGGAGAGCGTGTGCTTGGACATGGTCTCTTCGGTCTCTCTCGCTCAGTCGTCTTCGTTGTCGCCGAAGTCGGGGCGGACGTCGCGGGCGGCCATGATCTCGTCGTTGGAGGTGCCGGCGGCGACCATCGGCCAGACCATCGCGTCCTCGTGGACGATGAAGTCCACGACGACCGGGCGGTCGTTGATGGAGTTGGCCTCCTCGATGACCTTGTCCAGGTCGGCGGGGTCCTCGCAGCGGATGGCGTAGCAGCCCATGGCCTCCGACAGCTTCACGAAGTCGGGGACGCGGGTGCCGCGGGCCTCGGGGTTGATGTCCTCGGGGCCGGAGTGCAGCACGGTGTTGGAGTACCGCTGGTTGTAGAACAGGGTCTGCCACTGGCGGACCATCCCGAGGGCGCCGTTGTTGATGACGGCGACCTTGATCGGGATGTTGTTCAGGGCGCAGGTGGTCAGTTCCTGGTTGGTCATCTGGAAGCAGCCGTCGCCGTCGATCGCCCAGACGGCCCGGTCGGGCATGCCGGCCTTGGCGCCCATGGCGGCGGGGACGGCATAGCCCATGGTTCCGGCGCCGCCGGAGTTCAGCCAGGTGGCGGGCTGCTCGTACTGGACGAAGTGCGCGGCCCACATCTGGTGCTGGCCGACGCCGGCCGCGAAGACCGTGCCCTCGGGCGCGAGCCGTCCGATGCGCTCGATGACCTGCTGCGGGGAGAGCGAACCGTCCTCCGGCTGGTCGTAGCCCAGGGGGTAGGTGTCGCGCCAGCGGCTGAGGTCCTTCCACCAGGCGCTGTAGTCGCCGGTGTTGCCCTCGCTGTGCTCCTTCTGGACGGCCTGCACGAGGTCGGCGATGACCTCGCGGGCGTCGCCGACGATCGGCACGTCGGCGGCGCGGTTCTTGCCGATCTCGGCCGGGTCGATGTCGGCGTGGACGATCTTGGCGTACGGGGCGAAGCTGTCCAGCTTGCCGGTGACGCGGTCGTCGAAGCGGGCGCCGAGGGCGACGATCAGGTCGGCCTTCTGCAGCGCGGTGACGGCGGTGACCGCACCGTGCATGCCCGGCATTCCCACGTGCAGCGGGTGGCTGTCGGGGAACGCGCCGAGCGCCATCAGGGTGGTGGTGACGGGCGCTCCGGTGAGTTCGGCGAGGACCTTCAGCTCGGCGGTGGCCTGCGCCTTGAGGACGCCGCCGCCGACGTAGAGCACGGGGCGCTTGGCGGCGGTGATGAGCTTGGCGGCCTCGCGGATCTGCTTGGCGTGCGGCTTGGTGACCGGGCGGTAGCCGGGCAGGTCCATGACCGGGGGCCAGGCGAAGGTGGTCTTCTTCTGGAGGAGGTCCTTGGGGATGTCGACCAGGACCGGGCCGGGGCGGCCGGTGGAGGCGATGTGGAACGCCTGCGCGATCACCCGGGGGATGTCCTCGGCCTTGGTGACCAGGAAGCTGTGCTTGGTGACCGGCATGGTGATGCCGACGATGTCCGCCTCCTGGAAGGCGTCCGTGCCGATCGCGGAGGACACCACCTGGCCGGTGATCGCGACCAGCGGCACGGAGTCCATGTGCGCGTCGGCGATCGGGGTGACCAGGTTGGTGGCGCCGGGGCCGGAGGTCGCCATGCAGACGCCCACCTTGCCGGTGGCCTGCGCGTAGCCGGTGGCCGCGTGGCCGGCGCCCTGCTCGTGGCGGACCAGGACGTGGCGCACCTTGGTGGAGTCCATCAGCGGGTCGTACGCCGGGAGGATGGTGCCGCCGGGAATGCCGAATACCGTGTCGACTCCGACCTCCTCGAGGGAGCGGATGAGGGACTGCGCACCCGTGACGTGCTCGGGGGCGGACTGTCCTCCGGATCGGGGCCGGGGCTGCGGGTGATGGGCCCCGGTGGCCTGCTCGGTCATCGGCATTCTCTTCTCGATGCTGAGGGTTTGATGCTGAGGGTTCTGCGAGGTTTCGGGCGGTGTGTGGCTGTTGCCCAAAGGTGCTGGTGCAACAAAAAACCCCTCGTGCCATAAGGCAAGCGAGGGGAGCGCGCCGGGTGTGGGTCGCGGGGAGTCCGGAACGGTCCGGACGTCACCTGCTCAGCCGACGCGCTTTCCAAGTACGAGAATTCGGGTGCGCATGGCACTGACCCTCCACCCGGCACACACCCACTGTCAAGTGGGTGGGACGGGAGTCTCATTATGTGAGCGAAGGGCCGTGCCACCACGCAGGACGCCGGGCAGGCCGGCCGTGACACCGCCCGCGAAGGCGGGTTCGGCCGGGCCGTGCGGCACCGGGTAGTGGCCGGTTCCGAGCGCTCTGCGCAGCCGGTACTCGTCGAGCGGACCGGAGAACGCCATGCCCTGTCCGTGTGTGCAGCCCATCGCGCGCAGGGCGACGATCTGCTCGGGCAGGTCGACCCCGTCCGCCACGGACTTCAGCCCGAGGTCGGTGGCGATGCGCAGCAGACCGCTGGTGATCTTGTGCAGCCGTGCCGACTCCACGACGCCCTCGACCAGGCCGCGTTCGAGCTTGAGGACGTCCACGGGCAGACGCCGCAGTGCGGTGATCGTCGCGTAGCCGCTGCCGAAGCCGTCGAGGGCGATGCGGACGCCGACCCTGCGCAGGGCGTTCAGCCGGCGGTCCAGCTCGTCCAGGCCGACCCGTGGGTCGATGTCCGACAGCTCGATCACAAGGGCGCCCGGGGGAAGCCCGTGCCGGGTCAGCAGGGCCTCCACGGTCCCCAGCGGCATGGAGCGGTCCAGCAGGCGGCGGGCACCGATGCGTATGGCCACGGGCGCGGACAGCCCGGCCGCCGCGCGCTCGGCGGCCTGTTCCACGGCCTCCTGGAGCACCCAGCGGTCCAGCTCGGCGGTCTTGTCGCCGTCCTCGCTCACCCGCAGGAACTCCGCGGGGGTGAACAGCACGCCCTGGGAGGAGCGCCAGCGCGGCTGGGCGCAGACCGACGCGATCCGGCCGTCGGTGAGGGAGACCACCGGCTGGTGCAGCAGCGCGAACTCCCCGTCCTGGAGGGCGGCCCGCAGCCGCGTGGCCAGCTCGGCCTTGCGTACGACGTCCTGCTGCATCTGCGGTCTGTACAGCTCGACGCGCCCCTTGCCGCCCGCCTTGGCCCGGTACATCGCGAGGTCGGCGTTGCGCAGCAACTCGCCCGCTCCGAGGCCGGCTTCGGCGAAGGCGACTCCGATGGAGGCGTTGACGCGGACGTCGTTCCCGTCGATGAGGTAGGGCTGCGAGAGGGTCGTCCTGAGACGGTCGGCGAGTTCCAGGATGTGCCGCTCGCGGGCCGCCCGCTCCCGGGTGGCGCCGTCCCCGACAATGAGGGCCGCGAACTCGTCGCCGCCCAGCCGGGAGGCCGTGTCGCTCTTGCGGACGGCCTCCTGGAGTCTGCGGGCGGCCTGGACGAGCAGCTCGTCGCCGGCCTGGTGCCCGATGGTGTCGTTGACGGCCTTGAAGCCGTCGAGGTCGATGAAGAGCACCGCCGTGCCGCGCAGGGCGGCTCCCCGGTCACTGGCGCGGCGGCCGGACAGGGCCTGCTGGACGCGCCGGGTGAACAGGGCCCGGTTGGGCAGGTCGGTGAGCGGGTCGTGTTCGGCGTTGTGCTGGAGCTGCGCCTGCAGGCGCACTCTCTCGGTCACGTCCCGGCTGTTGAAGATCAGGCCGCCGTGGTGGCGGTTGACGGTGGACTCCACGTTGAGCCAGCCTCCCCCACCCCCGGAGCGGAAGCGGCACTCGATGCGCGTGGTGGGCTCCTCCACCGGGCTGGCGGCGAGGAACCGTCGCACCTCGTGCACCACGCAGCCGAGGTCCTCCGGGTGGATGAGACCGGCCAGTTCACTGCCGACCAGCTCCTCGGCCGGGCGTCCGTAGACCCCGGCGGCGGCCGGGGAGACGTAGCGGAGGATGCCGTTGGGTGCGGCGATCATGATGACGTCGCTGGAGCCCTGGACCAGGGAGCGGAAGTGGTTCTCCTTCTGGGCCAGTTCCTGGGTGAGGGTGATGTTGTCGAGCAGCATGATGCCCTGGCGCACGACGAGGGCGAGCACCACGGTGCCGCCGGTCAGCAGCACCACGCGGTCGACGCTGCGGCCGTTGAGGACGTTGTAGAGGATGCCCAGGGTGCAGACGGCGGCGGCGAGGTAGGGCGTGAGGGCGGCCAGGGAACCGGCGATGGGCCGGGCGCCCGGATAGCGCCCGCGCTCGCCCCCCGGGCCGGGTCCGGGCACGGCCGAGGACGTGGACGAAGACGCGGGCGCCGGATGGTGGCCGGTGGTGCCGCGCTGGCCGGGCACGTGCTCACGCACCACGCGTGTGTGCCCGCCGGTTCGCTCCTCGTTCTCCGGCCTCCCGCGCCGGGACGCGGCCCAGGGGGCGTAGGCGAGCAGCAGCGAACCGGCGAACCAGCCGGCGTCGAGCAGTTGCCCGGACTGGTAGCTGTTGTGCAGCAGCGGAGAGGTGAACAGGGCGTCGCACATCACCGTCAGGGCGAGTGCGCCGATGGCGGTGTTGACCGCGGAACGGCAGACGGGCGACCGCCTGAAGTGCAGCGCGAGCACCATGCTGACCAGGGCGATGTCGAGCAGCGGGTACGCCACCGACAGCGCGCCGTGCGCCACGCTGGAACCGCCCCCGGCCTTCGCCGCCTGGGCCAGCGCGAGGCTCCACGAGAGGGTCAGCAGGGAACCGCCGATCAGCCAGGCGTCGAGGCCCAGGCAGATCCAGCCCGCCTTCGTCACGGGCCGCTTGGCCAGCACCAGCAGGCCGACGATGGCGGGCGGCGCGAAGCACAGGAAGAACAGGTCCGCGTAGCTCGGGCTGGGCACGGGCTGCCGCAGGACGACCTCGTACCACCCCCAGACGGCGTTGCCCAGGGACGCCATCGCCGAGGAGAGTGCGAACAGCAGCCAGGCGGGCCGGAAACGGACCCGGCGTCCACGGGCGTAGACGAAGCAGGAGACCGCGGCGGCGGCCGCGGCGGCGCTCAGCCCGAAGTCACCCATGATCTTGGCGACGTGGTCCGAACCCCAGCCGAACGCGGAACCGACGGCGTATCCCGCGCAGACCAGGGCCAGGACCAGCTGGCGGACGAGAGTCGGTCCGCCGGTGGCGGCCGACTGCCGGGACGGCAGCGGTCCGGACGAGGGCTGTACCCTCGGCGCGCCGTCCAGCGTGGGTACGGGGGCCGGCGGACTCACCGGGACCTCCCGGTCCGCGCCGGTCCCGCGGCCCGCGCGCCCCGCGGGAGGGGCGGTGTCTGCTTCCCGCGGCCGCGGTGCCGGCGCCGGTGAGGGCGGCACTGACCGTCGTGGCCGGACCGGCCTCGCCCGCTTGCGGTCGCGGTCGTGCGCCAGGGTCGTCGGCGGCGGCTCCACCGCGTCGGGTCGTTCGTCCATAGGCCGTGCATCGCCCGTCGCCCCCCTCACAGTCTGAGATCCATCCCCGGCGCCGACCGGTGCGCGGCGCGTTCCCCTGTCGGACGATACACCAGGATCGTCACTCAGGGACATAGGTTCTCTACGCTCCGTGACGACCAGCGGATATGCGCGCACCCACCGCGTCCGGGGAGTTGCGGAGGGTACCCGAAACGGATTACGAGCCCGTCGTCAGGATCACGTTGCGCAGCGGCTCCCGGTTCACGAAACGGCTCAACTGGTCCACCAGCAGCCGCTTGGCGCGCGGCAGGAAGGCGGAGGTCGGGCCCCCGGCGTGCGGGCTGACGAGTATGCCGGGAGCATGCCACAGGGGGTGACCGGGCGGCAGCGGTTCGGGGTCGGTCACGTCGAGGGCCGCGGTGATGCGTCCGCTCTCCAGTTCGGTGAGCAACGCCTTCGTGTCGACGACGGGGCCGCGGGCGACGTTGACGAGCAGGGCCCCGTCCTTCATGCGGGCCAGGAACTCCGCGTCGACCAGCCCGCGGGTCTCCTCGGTGAGCGGCGTGGACAGGACGACGACGTCCGCCTCCGGGAGCAGGGAGGGCAGTTCGGTGAGCGGGTGCACCGGGCCGCGCGCCGTGGTGCGGGCGGAGCGTGCGACGCGCACGACCGGCGCGACCTCGAACGGCACGAGCCGGTCCTCGATCGCGGCGCCGATCGATCCGTACCCGACGATGAGCACCTTGCGGTCGGCGAGCGCGGGCCGGAAGCCGCCCAGCCACTCGCCGCGGTCCTGCGCCCGGACGAAGTCGGGGACGCCGCGCAGGGAGGCCAGTATCAGGGTCAGGGTGAGTTCCGCGGTGCTGGCCTCGTGCACACCGCGCGCGTTGCACAGCCGGACGCCCGCGGGCAGGTGCCGCAGGCCGGGCTCCACGTGGTCGATGCCGGCGGAGAGGGTCTGGACGACCTGGACGGAGCGCATCTCGGGCAGCGGGCGGGTGCCGACGCCGCTGGGCTTCATGTAGGGGACGACGTAGTACGCGCAGTCGGCCGGGTCGGCGGGGAAGGACTCCTCGCCGTTCCAGTAGCGGTAGGCGGGGCCCTCGGGAAGGCCTTCGATCTCGTCCGGCGGGATGGGCAGCCACACGTCAGCAGTCATGGTCAGGAGGCTATGTCAGGGGTGCGGAAGGGCAGAGGTTAGGTTGGGTGGCCTGACGAGGGAGGGTCACGACCGGTGGAGCGCAGGACGATCGGCGCGACGGCACTCGCGGTGGGGGCCGTCGGACTGGGGTGCATGCCGATGAACTGGGCGTACAGCGCGTCGCGGCAGCGGGGCGAGGAGTCGGTCAGGGCGGTGCACCGGGCCCTCGACCTGGGTGTCTCGCTGCTGGACACGGCGGACATGTACGGCCCGTTCACCAACGAGCTGCTGCTGGGACGGGTGTTGAAGGAGCGGCGGTCGGACGCCTTCGTGTCGACCAAGGTCGGCCTGCTGGTGGGCGACCAGCACATCGTGGCCAACGGTCGCCCCGGCTATGTGAAACGTGCCTGCGACGCGTCCCTGCGCCGGCTCCAGACGGACGTCATCGACCTCTACCAGCTGCACCGTGCCGACCCCGAGGTGCCCGTCGAGGAGACCTGGGGTGCGATGGCGGAGCTGGTACGGGCCGGGAAGGTGCGGGCGCTCGGGCTCTGCGCGGTCGGCGCGCGGTCGGCCCGGCGGCCGGGGGCGCGGCTGCACGACGCCACGGTCCGGCAGCTGGAGCGGGTGCAGCAGGTGTTCCCGGTGAGCGCGGTCGAGGCCGAGCTGTCGGTGTGGTCGCCGGAGGCGCTGCGGACGCTGCTGCCGTGGTGCGTGACGCGCGGCGTCGGCTTCCTCGCCGCGATGCCCCTCGGCAACGGCTTCCTGACCGGCACGCTGACGCCCGGGCAGGGCTTCGAGCCGGAGGACCTGCGCGCCCGGCACCCCCGCTTCACCGCCGAGATGATGGCCGCCAACCAGCCGATCGTGGCGGGCCTGCGCCGGATCGCGGCCCGGCACGGCGACGCGGTCACGCCCGCGCAGGTGGCGCTGGCCTGGGTGCTGGCGCAGGGACCGCACGTGGTGCCGGTGCCGGGCACCAAGCGGGAACGCTGGGTGAGCGAGAACGCGGGGGCGGCGGGTCTGCGGCTGACCGAGGAGGACCTGGCTCAGGTGCGCCGGCTGCCGGCGGCCCAGGGCTCGTGGGAGTGACGCGGGCGATTGCCGGGTTCGGGATTCGGCGATCGGGAACTTGGAGGGCGCGTGCGGTGTATGACAAGGAGAACCCGCCGCGTCGAAGGGACCCGTCGACCATGATCGTGCAACGTCGAGCCGTGTCGGCCGTGTTGGCCGCCGCCGCCCTGCTGCTGACGGCCGGCTGCTCCTCCGACGACGGGGAGCCGTCGGGCGCGGACGCCTCCGCCTCCGCCTCCGCGAGCAGTACGGCGGCCCAGTCGTCGCCCCCGGGGTCGGCCGCCGAACAGACGCCGCCCGCGAAGGGCTCCGTGGAGGTGGTCCGTACGGTCGCCACCGGCCTGAAGAGCCCCTGGGGCCTGGCGCCGCTGCCCGGCGGTGGCCTGCTGGTCTCCTCCCGCGACGAGGCCACGATCACGCGGGTCGACGAGAAGACCGGCGAGAAGACGGAGCTGGGCGAGGTGCCCGGGGTGGCCGCGGCCGGCGAGGGCGGTCTGCTCGGCATCGCACTCTCCCCCGACTACGCCTCGGACCACATGGTCTACGCGTACTTCACCTCGGCCTCGGACAACCGGATCGTGCGCATGCGGTACGACGAGAAGAAGCCGTCCGGTGAGCAGCTGGGTGAGCCGGACACGGTCTTCCGGGGCATCCCCAAGGGAGTGATCCACAACGGCGGGCGGATCGCCTTCGGCCCCGACGGGATGCTCTACGCGGGCACCGGCGAGAGCGGTGAGGAGGGCCTGTCCCAGGACAAGGAGTCCCTCGGCGGCAAGATCCTGCGGATGACGCCGGACGGCGAACCGGCGCCGGGCAACCCCTTCCCCGACTCCGTCGTGTACTCGTACGGCCACCGAAACGTGCAGGGGCTGGCCTGGGACGACGAGCAGCGGCTGTTCGCCGCGGAGTTCGGGCAGGACACCTGGGACGAGCTGAACGCGATCAAGCCGGGCGACAACTACGGCTGGCCCGAGGCCGAGGGCAAGGGCGGCGGCTCCGGCTTCCACGATCCGCTCGCCCAGTGGAGCACCGACGAGGCCTCTCCCAGCGGTATCGCCTTCGCCGAGGGTTCGGTGTGGATGGCGGGCCTGGGCGGCGAGCGGCTGTGGCGGGTGCCGCTGAAGGGGACGGAGGCGGCGGCCGAGCCGCAGGCCTTCCTGGAGGGCGAGTACGGGCGGCTGCGTACGGTCGTCGCGGCGGGCGGTGACCGTCTGTGGCTGGTGACCAGCAACACGGACGGCCGGGGCGACCCGAAGGAGGACGACGACCGGATCCTGGAACTGCGGGTCAGCTAGGGCCGCTCGGGCGCCGTCGGTCGTCGGCCGCCTCGGCGGGGCGCGGGACGTGGACGACGACCTTGCCCGACGAGAGGTCTATCGGGCCGTGGCCGGGGTCGCCGTCGCCGACGTCCTCGCGGGTCAGTTCCAGTCGGTTCTGCTCGTCGCGGGTGTGCTTGCGGCCGGGGGAGAACAGTTCCTCGAATGCGTTGAACACAAAGCCTCCGTCCGTCGGCGTCCTTTACAGCGTAAGCCTCACTCGGCCGAACCGGACATGAGCGGTTCGGCCGGGAAGAGCGCCAGCCGGTGGGCCACGGCCGCCGCCTCGCCGCGGCCGGAGACGCCGAGCTTGGCCAGGATGTTGGAGACGTGGACGCTGGCCGTCTTCGGGGAGATGAAGAGTTCCTCCGCTATCTGACGGTTGGTGCGGCCGTCGGAGACCAGGCGCAGCACGTCGCGTTCCCGGCTGGTGAGCCCCAGGGCCTCGGCCGGGTCGGCGGGGACGCGCCCGGGTCCGGCGGCGCGGCCCAGGGTGAGGCGGGCGCGCCGGCCGAGCAGGTCGACCGCGTCGGCCAGCGGACGGGCGCCGAGGTGCCGGGCGACGGCGCCGGCCAGGCGGAGCAGTTCCGTGGCGCGGGCGCGGTCGTCCTCGCCGCCGGTGTCCAGGAGGGCGGCGGCGAGCCGGTGCCGGACCCGGGCGAGATCGTAGGGCCGCTCCAGGCACTCGAAGGCGGTGACCGCCTCCGTCCAGAGCGCCGGGGTGTCCCGGCCCTCGGCCCGGTGGAGTTCGGCACGGACCCACTTCTCGTGGGCGAGCCAGACCGGTGCGCCGGTGGTGAGCGACTTGGCGGTCCCGGCGAGGCGCTCCAGGGCCTCGGCCCGTCCCTCCTCGGCGGCCGGCAGCCCGCGCGCGTCGGCCTCCGCCTGAGCGGCGGACAGCAGCAGCGGCCAGCCGTAGCGCTGGGTGCCGGGTGGCAGGCCCGCGTCCAGGGCCCGGCCGAGTTCGGCGCGAACATCGGAGACACGGCCCTCGGCGGCGGCGAGGCCGATGGCGAGGCCGGCCAGCGGGAGGCGGCGCTGCGGCATGGGATCGTGCGTCCCGTAGGCGACGCGGGCCTCGGCGAGCAGCCGGGCGGCCTCGGCCGTCTCCCCACGGGCGAGGGCGACGACGGCGCTCTTGAGGGCGGCGCCGCCCCGTGGTGCGGGGCTGCGGCCCGGGGCTGAAGCCCGTGCCGCCGCCTCCAGCGCCTCGTCCCAGCGGCCGAGCGAGAGCAGCGACTCGGAGAGATTGCCCCACACCCAGGCCTCGGACTCCAGCAGCCCCATCCGCCGGGTGAGTTCGACGCCCTCGCGCAGGATGCCGAGCGCGTCCTCGGAACGGCCGACGCTCTCCAGGACGGACGGCAGGTTGACGTGGCTGCGGGCCACCACGGCGGAGCGCCCCTGCGCCACCACCAGGTCCCTGACCTGGAACATCTCGGCCAGCCCCGCGTCGATGTGCCCCGCGTCGACCATCAGGCCGCCCAGGGTGAGCCGGGCGTTGAGCTCGATGTCGTCGGCGCCGACCATGCGCGCGTACTCGACGGCGCGCTCGGCGGCGACGACCGCGTCGGGGCCCGGGTCGTGGAGCATCGACCAGTTCGCGGCCATGGCCAGCACCTCGGCGTGCACCTGGGAGGGCGGCAGGCCGCGGACCAGTTCCTGGGCGATGCCGAGCTCCCGCCAGCCGTCACCGCGGCCCTGGGCCTGCACCAGCAGGGAGCGCTGCGTCCAGAACCAGGCGGCGCGCTGCGGGTCCCGGCCGCTCACGGGCATGCCCGCGCCCGCCTCCTGCTCCTCCTCCAGCAGACGCAGCGCCCGCTTGGTGATCTTCAGGGCGCGTTCCCGCTCCCCGCACAGCCGGCCGGCGACGGCGGCCTCCGCCATGAGGTCGAGGTAGCGCAGGGGCGCGGTCTGCGGATCGCAGCCGCAGGGCGGGTAGACCTCGGTGTAGTCGACGGGGCGCAGGATGGCGCGGACGTCGTCGGGGACGGAGTCCCACAGCTCCATGGCGCGTTCCAGGAGCCTCAGTTGCTCGGAGTAGGCGTGGCGGCGGCGGGCCTCGACGGAGGCGTCCAGTACGGCGGGCAGGGCCCTGGCGGGGTCGTGGGCGTGGTACCAGTAGCTGGCCAGGCGCATCACGCGCTCGGCGGCGGGCACCAGCGTGGGGTCGGCGTCCAGGGCCTCGGCGTAGCGGCGGTTGAGGCGGGAGCGCTCGCCGGGGAGCAGGTCGTCGGCGACGGCCTCGCGTACCAGGGAGTGCCGGAAGCGGTAGCCGTCGCCGTCGGGCGCGGGCAGCAGGATGTTGGCGCCGACGGCGGCGCGCAGCGCCTCGATGAGGTCGTCCTCGGCGAGGGAGGCGACGGCGGCGAGCAGCCGGTACTCGACGGTGGAGCCGCCCTCGGCGACGGTCCGGGCGACCCGCTGGGCGCTCTCGGACAGGGCCTCGACGCGGACCAGGAGCAGGTCGCGCAGGGAGTCGGTGAGGCCGGTGCAGCAGCCCTCGTGGGCGGCGACGGCCAGTTCCTCGACGAAGAAGGCGTTGCCGTCGGAGCGTTCGAAGATCTCGTCGACCTGGAGCGGGTCGGGCTCGTACGCGAGGATGCCGGCGATCTGCCGGCCCACCTCGTCGCGGGTGAAGCGGCCCAGCTCGATGCGGCGGACGGTGCGCAGCCGGTCGAGTTCGGCGAGCAGGGGGCGCAGTGGGTGGCGGCGGTGGATGTCGTCGGAGCGGTAGGTGGCCAGGACGACGAGGCGGCCGGTGCGCAGGGTGCGGACGAGGTAGGCGATCAGGTGGCGGGTGGAGGCGTCGGCCCAGTGCAGGTCCTCCAGGACGAGGACGACGGTGTTGCGGGCGGCCACGCGCTCCAGCAGGCGGGCGGTGAGCTCGAAGAGCCGGGCCATGCTCTCCTCGTCGTGCCGGCCGGTGCCGGGGCCGGTGACGGCGGGATCGCCCAGTTCGGGCAGCAGCCGGGCCAGTTCCTCCTCCTGTCCGGCGGCGGCGTCCGCCAGTTCCCCGGGCAGTTGGCGGCGCAGGGCGCGCAGGGCGGTGGAGAAGGGTGCGAAGGGCAGCCCGTCGGCGCCGATCTCGACGCAGCCGCCCAGCGCGACGACGGCGCCCTGCCGGCGTGCGGCGTCGGCGAACTCCTCGACGAGGCGGGTCTTGCCCACGCCTGCCTCGCCGCCGAGCAGCAGCGCCTGCGGCTCGGCGGAGGCGGCGCGGACGAGCGCGTCGTGCAAGGTGGCCAGTTCGCCGGCGCGGCCGACGAACACGGGACTGACGGACCTGGTCTCCACGGAAGCGAGCATCGCACGCGGGTCCGACAGCGGCGCAGCTGTTTTCGGCAGGTGGACGGCGGGCGGTACGGCGACGGGGAGGGCGGCCGTGCGGCCGCCCTCCCCGTGTCCCCCGTTCACGCCGCCCGGGCGAACCGGTGCCTGCGGAAGCGGAACGTATGGCTCTCCTCCGGCGCGGCGGCGCGGCGGGCGTCCCGGCGGGCGGCGCGGCGGGCGCGGACGGCCTCGCGGGCCAGCCGGGCCTGGTCGGCGCGGCGGATCAGTTCGGTGGCGCGGGTCTGCTGGATCTCGTACTCGAACACGGTCTGTCTCCTGTGGTGAGGCCGGTTGCTGCTTCGCTCTCTGCGATGCCTCAACCTTCGTCTCCCAGGGGGGTCCGCCACATCGGGTAAGTTCCGCATCTTCGGCACCGGGCGGGGCCTTAGACGTGCGTGAGGGGTCTTAGGACGTGCGCCCAGGGCGCGTTGATGCCCTAAGACCCCTGCGAAAGGCCTGGTCAGCCGGTGGACGGCAGACCGAGCAGGATGTCCGTGTATTTCAGGACCGCGAGCAGCAGCCCGATGACGCCGAGGGCGACGCCCGCCCAGGCGACGGACTTGATCCCCGGGGCCTGCGGGCGGCCGGGCGCGCCGAACGCGGGGCGGGCCAGCACCACGACACCGACGATCAGCGCGACCAGGGCGAAGGCGCCGCCCCACAGCGCGGTGGCGTGCCAGGCGTTGCCGTAGCCCTTCTCGATCAGCGCGCCGACGTCGGACGACGAGGACGACTCCAGCTGTCCGATCAGCGACTCGCGCGCGGAGGCCACGGTGCCGACCCAGCTGCCGGTCAGCGAGACGATGCCCAGCCCCGCGGAGACCACGGCACCGGCGCCCTGGCCGACGCCGGTGGGTCCCTCGTTCTCCGAGGTGGACGATTCGGCGTCGTCCGGCGTGACGTCCGCGCCTTCCTCCTTCTCGACCTCGGTGGTCTCGGGAGCCTCGGCCGTCTCGTCCGTCTTCTGCTCGTCGGTCTTCACGCCGGTCTCGTCCACTGTCTTCGTTCCCATGTCTCGCACCGTACGGACGCTGTCTGAGAGGTCCCTTAATGATCCTTTTGAGCGGCACGCGCGCGTGCCTCACGTGCCGCCCGCCACTCGGGCGCGAGTACCGCCCACACCTCGATGTCCTGGCGGACACCCCGGTGCAGGGAGCTTTCGCGCAGCACGCCCTCACGCATCATGCCGAGTCGCCGGGCGGCGTTGACACTCGGGGTGTTGGCGGACGAGGCGTGCCACTCCACGCGGTGCATGCCGCGCTCGTCGAACGCCCAGTCGATCAGGACCCGGGCACCGCGTGTGACCAGGCCCCGGCCCGTTCCGGCGGGCTCCAGCCAGCAGCCGATCTCGCAGACGCCGGTGGCGGCGTCGAAGACCCGGTAGAGCAGTCCGCCGACGAGCTTGCCGTCCAGCCACAGTCCGTGCAGGAAGCCGCTGTCGGCGGCGTGCCGGTCGGCGTAGGCCTGGAGGATCTCCCGGGCGGAGGCCACGTCGGTGGCCTTCGCGCCGAAGGGGATGTGCTGGGTGATGAACTCCCTGCCCCGGTCCAGGTGGGCCAGGAACTCCTCGGCGTGCCAGGTCTCCAGGGGGCGCAGTTCGGCTCCGTCGTCACCCAGTGGTATCGCGTACATCCCGGTGTCGCTCCTCCTCCGCAAGGACGTCCGCCACCTCGGCGTCCGTCGCCGCGGCCAGCCTCTCATGGGCGACACGGCACTCGGGCGGCTCGATGCTGATGCGGGGCAGGAGCCTGTCCAGGCGGCGCGGCAGCCACCAGTTGGCGCCGCCGAGCAGGTGCATGAGGGCGGGCACCAGGAGGGTGCGCAGGACGAAGGCGTCCAGGGCGACGGCTGCGGCGAGCGCGATGCCGAACATGGCGATGACCCGGTCGCCGCTGAGGACGAAGGCGAGGAACACCGAGATCATGATGACCGCCGCGGAGTTGATCACGCGGCTGGTCTCGGCGAGGCCGACCCGGACGGCGCGGCGGTTGTCGCCGGTCTCCAGCCACTCCTCGTACATCCGGCTGACCAGGAAGACCTGGTAGTCCATGGAGAGGCCGAAGAGCACCGAGACCATGATCACGGGGAGGAAGGGTTCGATCGGGCCGGCGCTGCCCAGGCCCAGCAGCTCGCTCCCCCAGCCCCACTGGAAGATCGCCACGACGACTCCGAAGGACGCGGCGACGGCGGCGACGTTCATCGCGGCGGCCTTGACCGGGATGCCGACCGAGCGGAAGGCGAGCAGGAGCAGCAGGCAGCCGAGGCCCACGACGACGCCGACGAAGAGGGGCAGCTTGCCGACGATGACGTCGGCGAAGTCGTCGTAGCCGGCCGTCACGCCGCCGACGTGCACGTCGAGGGCGGTGCCGTTCTCGGCGCGCGGCAGCACCTCGGAGCGCAGCCGCTCGACGAGTTCGCTGGTGTCCGGCGACTGCGGGGAGGACTCGGGGACGACGGTGAGGTACGCGGTGTCGCCGCCCGAGTTGTAGGCCACCGGGGTCACCGAGGAGACGCCCTCGGTGGTGCGCAGGTCGGCGTCGAGGTTGTCCAGGGCGAGCCGGTCCTCGGCGCCGCCGACCTCGGTGACCAGGGTGAGGGGGCCGTTCACCCCGGGGCCGAAGCCTTCGGCGAGGAGGTCGTAGGCCTGGCGGGTGGTGCTGCCCTTGGGATCGTTGCCCTGGTCGGAGGTGCCCAGGCGCAGGCCGAGGGTGGGCAGCGCGAGGACGGTGATGACGACGAGCGCGAGGGCGCCGAGCAGCTTGGGGTGGCGCTCCACGAACGCCGACCAGCGGGCGGCGAACCCGGTCGGCAGCTCGGGCTCGGGCCCGTGCTCCGCGAGCCGGCGCCGCTCGCGCCGGCTCAGGGCGCGCGGGCCGATGTACGACAGCAGCGCGGGCAGCAGCGTCACGGAGGCGGCGACGGTGAGGACGACGGTGAGCGAGGCGGCGATGGCCACGCCGTTGAGGAAGCTGAGCCGGAGGATCAGCATGCCCAGCAGCGCGATGCAAACGGTGGCACCCGCGAAGGCGACCGCCCGTCCGGTGGTCGCGACGGCGTTCTCGGCGGCCTCGGCGACGGAGAGGCCGCGCTTCAGTCCGCGCCGGTGTCTGGTGACGATGAACAGCGCGTAGTCGATGCCGACGCCGAGTCCGATGAGGGTGCCCAGCATGGGCGCGAAGTCGGCGACGGTCATGGCGTGGCCGAGCAGGGTGATGCCGGCGTAGGCGGTGCCGACGGAGACCAGCGCGGTGGCGATGGGCAGCAGGGAGGCGGCAAGGGAGCCGAAGGCGAGGAAGAGGACGACGGCGGCGACGGCCACGCCGACGGCCTCGGCGAGGTGGCCGTCCGGCGCCTCGGTCAGCGCGACGGCGCTGCCGCCCAGCTCGACCTGGAGCCCGTCGGTCTCGGCCGCCTTCGCGGTGTCCACGACGGCCCGCGCCTCGGCCGGGTCGATGTCCTGGGAGGCGTCCTCGAAGGTGACCGAGGCGTAGGCGGTGTGGGCGTTCTCGCTGATCCGCGGCGAGTCGGCGTCGTCGTAGGGGTTGGTCACCGAGGCCACGCCCGGGAGGTCCGCGATGCGGTCCAGGGTGCGGGTCATGGCCTGTTCGACGCCGGTGGCGCGCACGGTGTCGGTCGTCGTGTGCCAGACGATCGTGTCGCTGTCGCCGCCGAGGCCGGGGAAGCCGGAGGTGAGCAGCCGGGAGGCACGGTCGGAGTCGGTGCCGGGCACGCCGTAGTCGTTGGAGTACGCCGACCCCGCGACGCCGGCGGCCGCGGCGACCCCGCCGAAGGCGAGGAGCCAGAGCAGGACAGTGACGAGACGACGTCGAACACACCAGCGTGCGAGGGCTGCCACGAACGTGCTCCCAGGTGTCTGATTGTGGATCTTTGACCGGGAACAGTCTTCCTTGGTGTGAACCGCCCGCAAAGAACGCATGAGCAATGCGAAATCACTCTTTCAGGCGGAAGTGATCGTTTGCGTACTTAGTGGGCTTATTCACAACTGAGGCCCTGGGGAACTCGTCGTGATGACACGTTCCCCAGGGCCTCGGTGCAGCGGTGCAGCGGTGCAGCGGTGCTCAGCCTTCTGCGACGCCCAGCTTCTCCAGGATCAGCTCCTTGACGCGGGCCGCGTCCGCCTGCCCCCGGGTCGCCTTCATGACGGCGCCGACCAGGGCGCCGGCCGCGGCCACCTTGCCGCCGCGGATCTTGTCGGCGATGGCCGGGTTGCCGGCGATGGCCTCGTCGACGGCGGTGGTGAGCGCGCCCTCGTCGGAGACGACCTTCAGGCCGCGCTTGTCGACGACCTCGTCCGGCGTGCCCTCACCGGCGAGGACGCCCAGGATGACCTGGCGGGCCAGCTTGTCGTTCAGGTCGCCCTTGGTGACGAGCTCGGCGACACGGGCCACCTGGACCGGCGTGATCGCCAGCTCGTCGAGCGCCTTGCCCGACTCGTTGGCGCTGCGGGCCAGCTCGCCCATCCACCACTTGCGGGCGGAGGCCGCGTCGGCGCCGGCGTCGATCGTGGCGACGATCGGGTCCAGCGCGCCGGCGTTGAGGATCGACTGCATGTCGGTGCCCGAGATGCCCCACTCCTCGCGGAGCCGGCTGCGGCGCACCAGCGGCAGCTCGGGCAGCGCGGAACGGATCTCCTCGACCCACTCGCGGGACGGGGCCACCGGCACCAGGTCGGGCTCCGGGAAGTACCGGTAGTCCTCCGCCTCCTCCTTCACGCGGCCGGAGGTCGTGGACCCCGTGTCCTCGTGGAAGTGGCGGGTCTCCTGGATGATCGTGCCGCCGCCGCCCAGCACCGCCGCGTGGCGCTGGATCTCGAAGCGGGCCGCGCGCTCGACGGAGCGCAGCGAGTTGACGTTCTTCGTCTCGCTGCGGGTGCCGAACTTCTCGGTGCCGTTCGGGCGCAGCGACAGGTTCACGTCGCAGCGCATCTGGCCCATCTCCATGCGGGCCTCGGAGACGCCGAGGGCACGGATGAGCTCGCGCAGCTCACGGACGTAGGCGCGGGCGACCTCGGGGGCGCGCTCGCCCGCTCCCTCGATCGGCTTGGTGACGATCTCGATGAGCGGGATGCCGGCGCGGTTGTAGTCGAGGAGGGAGTGCGAGGCGCCGTGGATACGGCCCGTCGCGCCACCGACGTGCAGCGACTTGCCGGTGTCCTCCTCCATGTGGGCGCGCTCGATCTGGACGCGGAAGGTCTCCCCGTCCTCCAGCTGCACGTCGAGGTAGCCGTCGAAGGCGATCGGCTCGTCGTACTGGGAGGTCTGGAAGTTCTTCGGCATGTCCGGATAGAAGTAGTTCTTCCGGGCGAAGCGGCACCACTCGGCGATCTCGCAGTTCAGCGCGAGTCCGATCTTGATGGCCGACTCGACGCCGGTCGCGTTGACGACCGGGAGCGCGCCGGGCATGCCGAGGCAGACGGGGCAGGTCTGGGTGTTCGGGTCGGCGCCGAGCGCGGTCGAACAGCCGCAGAACATCTTGGTCTTGGTGCCGAGTTCGACATGGACCTCGAGGCCCATGACGGGGTCGTACGACGCCAGCGCGTCCTCGTACGACACCAGGTCGGTCGTGGTGGTCACGGTGTAACTTCCCTCTCAGCCCAGCAGGACGTCGTCGTCGCCCAGGCGCTTCAGCTCGCGGTAGAGCAGGGCGAGGCCGGTGACGACGCCGGCCGCGGTGACGACGGCGTCGGCGAGGCGCAGCGTGTCGTTCTCCACGCGGGCCTTCTTGATCTGCTTGGCGACGCCGATCGCGCCGAACGCGGTGGCGGCCATGGACATGTACGTACCGGACTTGGACTTCTTGAAGCCCTTGGCCTTGGACAGTGCGCTCACAGCGACGGTGCCTCCTCGATCAGCGGGTGGCCCCACTTTTCCACGAAGGCGGCCTCGACGGCGGCGCCGACCTTGTAGAGCCGGTCGTCCTTCATGGCGGGGGCGATGATCTGCAGACCCACCGGCAGGTTGTCCTCCGGCGCGAGGCCGCAGGGCAGCGACATGGCCGCGTTGCCCGCCAGGTTGGTGGGGATGGTGCACAGGTCGGCC
This sequence comes from Streptomyces sp. AC602_WCS936, assembly GCF_019049125.1. NCBI lineage: Bacteria > Bacillati > Actinomycetota > Actinomycetes > Kitasatosporales > Streptomycetaceae > Streptomyces > Streptomyces sp. AC602_WCS936. Next base: position 168,345 of record NZ_JAGMUF010000021.1, read on the forward strand.
AGGTACATCGCCATCGGGTCGTCGGCGCGCTCGCCGATCGCGAAGGCGGTGGTCGGGGTCGTCGGGGAGACGATCACGTCGACCTGCTCGAAGGCCTTCTCGAAGTCGCGGGTGATGAGCGTACGGACCTTCTGGGCGCTGCCGTAGTACGCGTCGTAGTAGCCCGAGCTCAGGGCGTACGTGCCGAGCATGACGCGGCGCTTGACCTCGGGGCCGAAGCCGGCCTCGCGGGTCAGGGAGGTGACCTCCTCGGCGGAGTGCGTGCCGTCGTCGCCGGTACGGAGGCCGTAGCGCAGGCCGTCGAAGCGGGCGAGGTTGGAGGAGCACTCGGAGGGCGCGATCAGGTAGTACGCGGAGAGCGCGAGGTCGAAGGACGGGCAGTCCAGCTCGACGATCTCGGCGCCCAGCGACTTCAGCAGCTCGACGGACTCGTCGAAGCGCTGGACGACGCCGGCCTGGTAGCCCTCGCCGCGGAACTGCTTGACGACGCCGACGCGCATGCCCTGCACGCTGCCGTTGCGGGCGGCCTCGACGACGGCGGGGACGGGGGCGTCGATGGAGGTGGAGTCCATCGGGTCGTGCCCGGCGATCACCTCGTGCAGCAGGGCCGCGTCCAGGACCGTGCGGGCGCAGGGGCCGCCCTGGTCGAGGGAGGAGGAGAAGGCCACCATGCCGTAGCGCGAGACACCGCCGTACGTCGGCTTGACGCCGACGGTGCCGGTGACGGCCGCGGGCTGGCGGATGGAGCCGCCGGTGTCGGTGCCGATGGCGAGCGGCGCCTGGAAGGCGGCGAGCGCGGCGGAGGAGCCGCCGCCGGAACCGCCGGGGATCTTGGTGAGGTCCCACGGGTTGCCGGTCGGGCCGTACGCGCTGTTCTCCGTCGAGGACCCCATGGCGAACTCGTCCATGTTGGTCTTGCCGAGGATGACGACGTCGGCGTCCTTGAGACGCTTGGTGACGGTCGCGTCGTACGGCGGGATCCAGCCTTCGAGGATCTTCGAGCCGACGGTCGTGGGCACGCCCTCGGTGGTGAAGATGTCCTTGAGCGCGAGCGGCACGCCGGCCAGCGGGCCGAGCTTCTCGCCGCGCTCGCGCTTGGCGTCCACGGCGCGGGCCTGGGCGAGGGCGCCCTCGCGGTCGACGTGCAGGAAGGCGTGCACCTTCTCGTCGACGGCCTCGATGCGGGCCAGGTGGGCCTCGGTGACCTCGACGGCCGTCAGCTCGCCGGAGGCGATCTTCGCGGCGATCTCGGCCGCGGTGAGCTTGATGATGTCGCTCATGGCGGTTACTCCTCCCCCAGGATCTGCGGCACCTTGAAACGCTGCTGCTCCTGGGCCGGGGCGCCGGAGAGCGCCTGCTCGGGCGTGAGCGACGGACGGACCTCGTCCGGCCGCATGACGTTCGTCAGCGGGAGCGGGTGCGAGGTCGGCGGTACGTCTTGGTCGGCGACCTCACTGACGCGGGCGACCGCGCCGATGATGTCGTCCAGCTGTCCCGCGAAGTGCTCGAGCTCTTCGGGCTTCAGCTCCAGACGCGCCAGCCGGGCGAGGTGGGCGACCTCCTCGCGCGTGATGCCAGGCATGCAGCGTTCCTCTGGGGTGAGTGTGTGGTTGGGGCAAATCGGCTTTGGCAAGTCGGTTTGGCCCAATCCTATGGGGCGGCGCCCCGTGCCCGTGAAACGGTTTCCCCCACGTCGGCTCTGCGGCGCTCCGCGCCGGAACGTCAGCCGACCCGGCCCGGGTCGTCCCCCGCCGCCGCGGGGAGCGCGGCGGCGGGGCGCTGCCAGCCGCGGGCGCCACGGGCCAGCAGCCAGGCGGTGGTCTCCTCCGGCGGCATCGCGGCGGCGACCAGCCAGCCCTGTACGGCGTCGCAGCCGAGGTCGCGCAGGCGTTCCCAGGTCTCGTCGTCCTCCACGCCCTCGGCGACGACCAGCAGGCCGAGGGAGTGCGCGAGGTCGACGGTGCAGCGCACGATCTCGGCGTCCTCGTTGTCGATGGCCAGCCGGGCCACGAACGAGCGGTCGATCTTCAGCTCGCTGACCGGGAGGCGGCGCAGGTGGACCAGGGAGGAGTAGCCGGTGCCGAAGTCGTCCAGGGACATCTTGACGCCGTGCCCGGTCAGGGCGTTGAGGGTGTCGGCGGCGCGCTGCGGGTCCTCCAGGAGGACGTGCTCGGTGATCTCGAGTTGGAGCGCTCCCGCGGGAACGCCGTGCCGGGCCAGCCGGGCGGCGACCGAGCCGGCGAAGCCGGGAGTGTGCACGTCGCGCGGGGAGACGTTGACCGCGACCGGCACGAACAGGCCCTGGGAGCGCCAGCGGGCGACCTGTTCGAGCGCCGTCTCCAGTACGTACTCGGTGAGGTGGGGCATCAGCCCGGACGACTCGGCGATCGCTATGAACTCGTCCGGCGGCACCTTGCCCCGCTCCGGGTGCACCCAGCGCACCAGCGCCTCCAGACCGGCCACGTGTCCGTCGAAGCGGACCTTGGGCTGGTAGTGCAGTTGCACCTCGTGGGCGTCCAGGGCACGGCGCAGGTCGCCGAGCAGGCCGAGCCGGTCCGGGGTGTTGGAATCCCGCTTGGACTCGTAGACCTCCACGCCCGTACGGTCCCGCTTCGCCTGGTACATCGCCACGTCCGCGCGGCGCAGCAGTCCCTCGGCGTCCAGCGCGTGGTCGGGGAAGACGGCGACACCGGCGCTGGCCTCCAGGACGAGGGTGAGCCCGTCCAGGTCCATCGGAGAGCTGAGCGCGCCGACCAGCCCCCGGGCGATCCGGGTCGCCGACGTGGTCGAGTCGGCGACGGGCAGTAAGACGGCGAACTCGTCGCCGCCGAGCCGCGCGGCCTCCGCCCCGCGCGGCAGCGCCTGCCGCAGCCGGTCGGCGGTCTGCAGCAGCAGCCGGTCGCCGGCGAGGTGTCCGAGGGTGTCGTTGACCGAACGGAAACGGTCGAGGTCGATCAGCATCAGGGCGGCGCGGGCGCCGATGCGCTCGGCGTCGTCCAGCGCGGTCCAGGTGCGCTCCAGCAGCCACTGCCGGTTGGGCAGGCCGGTGAGCGGGTCGCGCAGTTGCTCCTCGGCTCGGGCGCGGGCGATCCACAGGGTGTAGTCGAGGGCGATCAGCGGAATGGCGAACAGCGGCAGCAGCAGCGGCTTGGCGACGGCCACCACGCAGACCAGCGGGGCGATGCCGAGCAGCGCCACGGCGACCAGGCCCTGTCTGACCAGGGCGGTGCGGGCGGCGGTCGGCAGGCCGGCGCGCGGCGTCTGCAGGTACCACAGCAGGGCTCTGGTGACGGCGAGGTAGGCGACGGCGACGAGCACCACCTTGGGCGCCGCGTACACCCCCCAGGTGTTCGGGTCCCAGGGTTCCTCCACGGACGGCACGGAGCCGCAGACACCGAGCAGCGTCGCCCCCGCGGCGATGCCGAGGATGTCCACCGCGCCGTGCAGGACGCCGTGCCGCCAGCGGCCCCGCCGGGCTATGCCGACCAGGACGACGACGGTGAGGCTGACCATGCCGGCCGGAACCCAGCCGTACAGCAGCAGGACGGCGAGAGTGAGGGCGGCGCCGGAGCCGGTGCCGCCCCACCAGCGGGAGCGGCCGAGCATGACCAGGTGGCCGACGACGATGCCGGTCAGCACGGCCAACGACCAGCCGGCGGTGCCGGACGGGAAGAGCGCGTGGCCGCCGGTGAACGCCCGGTAGAAGCCCGCGCCCAACACGAAGGCGGCGGCCGCGACGACCGCCGAGGGCAACGCGGGCCAGGACAGGTGCCGTTCGCCGTCCGGGTCGGGGCCGGTGAGCGCCGGGGCGTGGCCGGGACGCGACGGTGCGGAGCCGTGCCCGGGGACATGGGACGCCGGGCCGGGGCCGTCGGCCGACCACGCCCGGCCGGGGCCGGGCGGCGGCGCGGAGGCACGGGCGTCCGCCGCGGGGCGCGGTGCGCCACCGCCCCGCTGCCCCAGCCACCGGCTCACTGGCCACGCGCCCACCCTGCGGCGCAGGCGCAGCCGTGAGCCCTCGGCGGCGCTCTCGGTCGGTTCCATTCCCGTCCCTCTCACAGCCGGCGGTGCCCACGCCACGCGGCCCCCGCCTCGACCACCTCAACGGCTCCGCGTTGGAGACCCTTCCCCCTGCCCCTCAGGAGCAGGGGAATGCCCCGACCGCAGCTGGGCACGGCAGGTGCACACCTCAACAGTAGGCCGCGGAAGGCTTCCAGGGGCACCGGTCGTCGACGGTTGCCCGAATGCGACCCGGCCTCCCGTATGCATCTGGTATGCGCCGATCGGGTGGCCTTCAACCGCTATTCCTCGGCCGAAAGCGCGACTTCGGCCGCCGCTTCGGGTCCCCGGTCGAGCAGGACGGTGAATCCGTCCTCGTTCAGAACCGGCACCTTCAGTTGCATGGCCTTGTCGTATTTGGACCCCGGGTTGTCACCGACCACGACGAACGAGGTCTTCTTGGAGACCGATCCGGTCACCTTGGCTCCCCTGCTCTGCAGGGCGTCCTTCGCGCCGTCCCGGGTGAAGTTCTCCAGGGTGCCGGTGACGACGACGGTGAGTCCCTCGAGCGGGCGCGGGCCCTCGTCCTCGCCGGTCGACTGCTCCTCCAGCGGAACTCCGGCCGCCTTCCACTTGCGGACGATCTCGCGGTGCCAGTCCTCGGCGAACCACTCCTTGACGGCGGCGGCGATGGTGCCACCCACTCCGTCCGCGAGCGCCAGCTCCTCCTCGGTGGCCTGCTCGATCCGGTCGATGGAGCGGAACTCCCGGGCCAGCGCCTGGGCGGCGACCGGCCCGACGTACCGGATGGAGAGGCCGTTGATGAAGCGGGCCAGCGGGCGGGTCCTGGCCTCCTCGATGTACTTCAGCAGGGAGAGGGTGTTCTTCTTCGGCTCGCCCTCCTTGTTGGCGAAGACCGTGGCGATCTTCTCCTCGCCCGTCTTGGGGTCGCGCTTGGGCAGTCCGCTGTCCGGGTCGAGGACGTACGCCTTGATGGGCAGCAGTTTCTCGACGGTGAGGTCGAAGAGGTCGCCCTCGTCCACCAGCGGCGGGTCGGCCGGCTCCAGCGGCCCGGTCAGCGCGGCCGCCACGACGCCGCCGAAGTGCTCGATGTCCAGGCACTCACGGCCGGCGAGGTACGCGACGCGCTCGCGCAACTGGGCCGGGCAGGTTCGGGCGTTGGGGCAGCGGAGGTCGATGTCGCCCTCCTTCATGGCCCTGAGCGGCGTCCCGCACTCGGGGCACTCGGCCGGCATCACGAACTCCCGCTCGCTGCCGTCACGCAGGTCGGCGACCGGGCCGAGGATCTCCGGGATGACGTCACCGGCCTTGCGCAGCACCACGGTGTCGCCGATGAGGACGCCCTTGGCCTTGACGACCTCCTGGTTGTGCAGCGTGGCGAACTCCACCTCGCTGCCGGCCACGGTGACCGGCTCGACCTGCGCGTACGGAGTGACGCGGCCGGTGCGGCCGACACCGACCTTGATGTCGACGAGCTTGGTGTTGACCTCCTCCGGCGCGTACTTGTACGCGATGGCCCAGCGGGGCGCGCGGGCCGTGGAGCCGAGCCGGCCCTGGAGGCGGATCTCGTCGAGCTTGACGACGACGCCGTCGATCTCGTGGGCCACCGAGTGCCGGTTCTCGCCGTAGTGGGCGATGAACTCGCGTACGCCGTCGAGGCCGTCGACGACCCTGTTGTGCGGGGAGGTGGGCAGGCCCCAGGTCTTGAGCAGGTCGTAGGCCTGGGAGAGGCGGGTCATGCCCTTGTACCCCTCCAGGACGCCGATGCCGTGGACCACCATGTGCAGCGGGCGGGTGGCGGTGACGCGCGGGTCCTTCTGGCGCAGTGAACCGGCCGCCGCGTTGCGCGGGTTGGCGAAGGGCTTGTCCCCCGCCTCGTTCAACCGGGCGTTGAGCTCCTGGAACTTCTCCATCGGGAAGTAGACCTCGCCGCGGATCTCCACCAGGTCGGGGACCTCGTCGCCCTTCAGGCGCTCCGGGATCTCGGCGATGGTGCGGACGTTGGGCGTGATGTCCTCGCCGGTGCGGCCGTCGCCGCGGGTGGCGGCGCGGACGAGACGGCCGCGCTCGTAGGTGAGGTTGACGGCGAGTCCGTCGACCTTCAGCTCGCACAGGAAGTGGTACTCCTGCTCGCCCAGCTCCTTAGCGATGCGCTCGGTCCAGGCGGCCATCTCCTCGTCGTTGAAGGTGTTGTCGAGGGAGAGCATGCGGGAGCGGTGCTCGACGGCCGTGAACTCCGTCTCGTAGGACCCGGCGACCTTCTGGGTCGGGGAGTCCGGAGTGCGCAGCTCCGGGTACTGCTCCTCCAGCTCCTCCAGGGAGCGCAGCAGCCGGTCGAAGTCCGCGTCGCTGACGACGGGGGCGTCGTTCACGTAGTACCGGAAGCGGTGCTCCTCGATCTGCTCAGCGAGCTGCACGTGCTTCTCGCGCGCCTCGGCGGGCACGTTCGTCGTCTCCGCTTGCTTGTCGCCGGCCACCGTGTTGTCCTCCCGTTACTCTGGGTTGTCCGCGAGGGATCTCGCCGCCCGGACGCAGTGGGCGAGGGCCCGGCGGGCGTACTCGGGGGACGCGCCCGCGAGTCCGCACGACGGCGTGACGGTGACCGCCTCCGCGAGAAGCCCCGGATGCAGCCCCAGCCTGCGCCACAGCGTTCTGACACCCATGACGCTACCGGCAGGGTCTGACAATGCGGTGTCCGTGCCCGGGACGACACCGGCGAACAGGCGGGTGCCGCCCTCGACCGCCTCGCCGATCGCCTCGTCGTCACGCTCGGTGAGGAGCGAGAAGTCGAAGGAGACACCGGCGACGCCCGCCCGGCGCAGCAGGGCGAAGGGCACGTCGGGGGCGCAGGAGTGGACGACGACCGGGCCGTCGGCGTGGACGGCGGTGAGGTCGCGGAGGGCGGACTCGACGACCTGCCGGTCGGCGGCGCGGTGGGTGCGGTAGCCGCTGGCGGTGCGCACCTGACCGCGGAGTACGGCGGTGAGGGACGGCTCGTCGAGCTGGAGGACGACGCGGGCGCCGGGCACGCGGCGCCGCACCTCGGCCAGGTGGAGGCGCAGGCCCTCGGCGAGCGAGGCGGCGAGGTCGCGGCAGGCGCCGGCGTCGGAGAGGACGGCCTCGCCGTTGCGCAGTTCCAGGGCTGCGGCGAGGGTCCAGGGGCCGACGGCCTGGACCTTGAGCGGGCCCTCGTAGCCCTGGGTGAACTCCTCCAGGGCGTCGAGGTCCTCCCCGAGCCAGGAGCGGGCCCGTTTGGTGTCCCGGCCGGGGCGGTCGCCGAGGCGCCAGCCGCTGGGCTCCACGCGCGCGTACAGCTCGACGAGCAGGCCGGCGGTGCGGCCGATCATGTCGGCGCCGGGGCCGCGGGCGGGCAGTTCGGGGAGGAAGGGGAAGTCCTCGAAGGTGCCGGTGCTTGTTTTCGCGGCCTCGCGGGCGTCCTGGGCCGGCAGGGAGCCGATGCCGGTGGCGGGGCCGAAGCGGGGGTTGTCGTTCACAGGGGAAGCGTACGCAGGGTGGCGGGAGGGGTTTTCGCCCCCGCCGCCCCTTCCCGTCCCGTCCCCGGGGGCTGCGCCCCCGGACCCCCGCTGTCGGCCTGGACGGCCTCGTCCTCAAACGCCGGACGGGCTGGAAGGACCGGACCGGCGTTTCGAAGCCTCACCGCCCCGGGCGCACCGTCAGGTCGTTGACCTCCGCGTCCCTCGGGAGGTCCAGGGCCATGAGGATCGTCGTGGCGACCGACTCGGGGTCGATCCACTTCGCCGGGTCGTACTCCTTGCCCTCCTGCCGGTGGACCTTGGCCTGCATGGGGCTGGCGGTGCGGCCGGGGTAGACGGAGGTGACGCGGACGCCGTTCGCGTGCTCCTCGTGGCGGAGGGAGTCGGCGAGGGCCTTCAGGCCGTGCTTGGACGCCGCGTACGCGGACCAGCCGGCGTGGGCGTTGAGGCCGGAGCCGGAGTTGACGAACAGCACGTGGCCCTGGGCGACGCGGAGCTGGGGCAGGAAGAGGCGGGTCAGCTCGGCGGGGGCGACCAGGTTGACGTTGAGCTGGTTGCGCCAGGTCTTCGGGGTGAGGTCGCCCACCGGGCCGAGGTCGACGACGCCGGCGATGTGCAGCAGCGAGTCCACGCGGTCGGGCAGCGTCTGGTGGGAGAAGGCCCAGGAGAGCTTGTCGGGGTCCGACAGGTCGCCGACCAGTGTCCTCGCGCCGGGGAGCGCCGCCGCCAGTTCCTTCGCGCGGCCCGCGTCGCGCGCGTGAAGCACGATCTCGTCGCCGCGTTCGTGCAGGCGGCGGGCGACGGCCGCGCCGATGCCGGAGCCCGCTCCGGTGATCACATGTGTAGCCATGCCCGCCATGCTCGCATCACCGGCGCCTCACTCGATGCCCTGGCTCTCCTCCAGGTAGGCGAGCGCGCCGACCGGCTCCTCGGCGAAGAAGACCAGCTCGGTGAGGGGGCGGGGCAGGAAGCCCTCGTCCTCCATGCGACGGAACTGCTCCTTGAGGCCGTCGTAGAAGCCGGCCGTGTTGAGCAGGACGACGGGCTTGTCGGTGTGCCCGTGCTTCTTCAGCTCCAGGATCTCGGTGGCCTCGTCCAGCGTGCCGGTGCCGCCCACCATGATCACCACGGCGTCGGCCTTCTCCAGCAGCAGCCGCTTGCGCTCGGCGAGGTCCCGCGCGACGACCATCTCGTCGGCGCCCTCGCGCGCCTTGGCCGCCAGGAAGTCGACCGAGACCCCGAGCAGGCGTCCCCCGGCCTCCTGCACCCCGTCGGCGACGACCTTCATCAGACCGACGTCGGAGCCGCCCCAGACGAGGGTGTGACCGCCCTTGCCCAGCAGTTCGGCGAACTCCCGCGCGGGGCGCGTGTAGCGCTCGTCGAGGTCGGCGGCGGAGAGGAAGACGCAGATGTTCATGGCTTCCACCGTACGGCCCGGTCGAGGAGGGAAGAACCGCGCCTGCGGGCACGCTGTAGTGACGGACACCACTGCCACCGGGAGGACAACCGTGGGACTCAAGGGACACCGCATCGCCGTCGAGCCGAGCGATCGGCACGTGCGCGTGGTGCACGGCGGGCAGGTGCTGGCGGAGAGCGACGCGGCGCTGGTGCTGCACGAGACGGGCTGTCCGGACCGGTACTACATCCCGGCCGGGGATGTGCGGACCGACCTGCTGACGCCGTCCGCCACGACCACTCACTGCCCCTTCAAGGGGGACGCGTCCTACTGGTCGCTGCCGGACGCGACGGACCTGGTCTGGGCGTACCCGGACCCGAAGCCGGAGGTGGCGGAGATCGAGGGGCACCTCTGTTTCTACGACGTCGAGGTGTCCTGAACGCTGAATCGCGTGCCGTGCGGCAGTCTGCACAAGCATGGAGACGACGACTGTTTCACGTGACGGCACCCGGATCGCCTACGAACGCTCGGGGCGCGGACCGGCGGTCGTGCTCGTCAGCGGCGCCATGTCGACGGGCGCCACGATGGCACCGCTGGCCGCCGAGCTGGCGGAGCGCTTCGACGTCACCGTGTACGACCGCCGGGGGCGCGGAGAGAGCGCCGGCACCGAGCCCTACGGGGTGGAGCGCGAGGTGGAGGACCTGGCGGCGCTGATCGAGGCGGTGGGCGGCGAGGCGTCGCTGTACGGCATCTCGTCGGGCGGTGCGCTGGTGCTCCGGGCGGCGGCGAGCGGACTGCCGGTGCGCCGCGTGGCCGTGTACGAGGTGCCGTACGCCATGGACGACGCGGCGGTGCGGGCGGGCGCGGAGTACCGCGAGCGGTTGTCCGAGGCGCTCGGGCAGGGCCGGCGCGGGGACGCGGTGGAGCTGTTCCTGCGGCTGGCCGGCCTGGGCGAGGACATGATCCGGGGCGCCCGCGAGTCGCCCATGTGGGCGGGCATGGAGTCGGTCGCGCCGAGTCTGGCCCACGACGCCGCGGTGATGGGCGACAACCGGGTGCCCCGGTCCTCGATCGCCTCCGTCGGCTGTCCCGTGCTGGCCCTGGCGGGCGGCGCGAGCGACACGTGGTGGCACGACGCGGCACGCGCGGTCGCCGAGGCGGCTCCCGACGGCACGTACGGCACCGTCGAGGGGCAGGCCCACATGGTGGAGCCGGGAATGCTGGCGCCGGTGCTGACGGAGTTCTTCGGGCGGTGAGCCGGGAGGACCTGGGCGGGGCCCTCCTCCCCTGGGGTCAGGCGGCGCCCGCCGTCGCGCGCGTCGTGGACGCGATCGTCGCCGACCCCACCACGCGCGTGCCGTCGTACAGCACGATCGCCTGGCCGGGGGCGACGCCGCGCACCGGCTCCGTGAACGTCACCTCCAGGGCACCGTCGACCAGTTCCGCGCGCACCTCGGTCTCGCCGCCGTGGGCGCGGAGCTGGGCGGTGTAGGTGCCGGGGCCGGTGGGGGCGGCGCCGCACCAGCGGGGCTTGATCGCGCGCAGGGCGTCGACGTCCAGGGCCTGTGCCGGGCCGACGGTGACGGTGTTGTCCACCGGGGAGATGTCCAGGACGTAGCGGGGCTTGCCGTCGGGGGCCGGGGTGCCGATCCGAAGGCCCTTGCGCTGGCCGATGGTGTAGCCGTAGGCGCCCTCGTGGGTGCCGAGCCGGTTGCCCGCCTCGTCGACGATGTCGCCCTCGGCCTTGCCGAGGCGGTCGGCCAGGAAGCCCTGGGTGTCGCCGTCGGCGATGAAGCAGATGTCGTGCGAGTCGGGCTTCTTGGCGACGGCCAGCCCCCTGCGCTCGGCCTCCGCGCGGATCTCGTCCTTGGTGGTGACCGTGTCGCCGAGGGGGAACATCGCGTGGGCGAGCTGCCGGTCGTCGAGCACGCCGAGGACGTAGCTCTGGTCCTTGGCCATGTCGGAGGCGCGGTGCAGCTCGCGGGTGCCGTCCTCGCGGAGGATCACCTGGGCGTAGTGGCCGGTGCAGACGGCGTCGAAGCCGAGCGCCAGCGCCTTGTCGAGCAGCGCGGCGAACTTGATCTTCTCGTTGCAGCGCAGGCACGGGTTGGGGGTGCGGCCGGCCTCGTACTCGGCGACGAAGTCCTCGACCACGTCCTCCCGGAAGCGGTCGGCGAGGTCCCACACGTAGAAGGGGATGCCGATGACGTCCGCGGCGCGGCGGGCGTCCCGCGAGTCCTCGATGGTGCAACAGCCCCGCGCGCCGGTGCGGAAGGACTGCGGGTTCGCGGAGAGCGCGAGGTGGACGCCGGTCACGTCGTGCCCCGCCTCGGCGGCGCGGGCGGCGGCGACGGCGGAGTCGACTCCGCCCGACATGGCGGCGAGGACGCGGAGGGGACGGGTGCGCTGCGGGGTGTCAGTCATAACTCCTCCAGGGTACGGGGAGGCGGGAACCGGAGCGCGCGAGTATGCGTTCACGATCACATGGGGGCGAAGCACGAATCCACAGGCGCATCCGGTGGCGGGTCCAAGGACGGGGACCGGCGCATCGGCCGGCGGGCGCTGCTCGTCGGCGGTACCGCGGCGGCCGTGGGCACCGCCGTGCTGGCGCGCGACGAGCTGGCCCGCCTGTGGTGGCGCGTGCCGGGGGTGGAGCGGCCCCGCGAGGCGGGTGCGGTCGACTACGCGGCGGCCCGCTGGGTGGCGGCGTCCGAGGAGAACTGGCGGCGTGCCGACCGGCCCGACGACTTCGGCGTCGACATGGTGATCGTCCATGTCACGCAGGGCAGCTTCGCGAGCGCGGTGAAGGCGTTCCAGAACCCCGCGCACAAGGCGGCCACGCACTACATCGTGGGGCAGGACGGCCGTGTCACCCAGATGATCCGCGAGCTGGACGTGGCCTACCACGCGGGCAACCGCGACTACAACGAGCGCAGTGTCGGCATCGAGCACGAGGGTTTCGTGGACCGCCCGCAGGACTTCACGGATGCGATGTACGCCGCCTCGGCGCGGCTGACGGCGGGGATCTGCGCGCGGTACGACATACCGCTGGACCGTGAGCACATCATCGGCCACGTGGAGGTGCCGGGCACCGACCACACCGATCCGGGGCCGCACTGGGACTGGGACCGGTACATGGAGCTGGTGCGGCGGGCGGCGACGAGCGCCCCCTCCCCCGGCGCCTCGAAGAGCGCCTGACGACAGCCCCTGGTTGACAGGCCCTAGCTCAGCCCGGCCGCCCGCGCCCGCTCCACCGCCGGGCCGATGGCCTTGGCGAGGGCCTCGACGTCGGCCTCGGTGGAGGTGTGGCCGAGGGAGAAGCGCAGGGTGCCGCGGGCCAGGTCGGGGTCGGTGCCGGCGGCGAGCAGGACGTGGCTGGGCTGGGCGACGCCCGCGGTGCAGGCGGAGCCGGTGGAGCACTCGATGCCCTGGGCGTCGAGCAGCAGGAGGAGGGAGTCGCCCTCGCAGCCCGGGAAGGTGAAGTGGGCGTTGGCGGGGAGGCGGCCCTCCGGTGCCGGGTCTCCGCCGAGGATCGCGTCCGGGACCGCCGTACGGACCGCGTCGACCAGGTCGTCCCGCAGGGCGCCGATCTCGCGGGCGAACCACTCGCGCTGCCCGGCGGCGAGGCGCCCGGCGACCGCGAAGGAGGCGATGGCGGGGACGTCGAGGGTGCCGGAGCGGACGTGGCGTTCCTGGCCGCCGCCGTGCAGGACCGGTACGGGGCTGTACTCGCGGCCCAGCAGCAGCGCGCCGATGCCGTAGGGGCCGCCGATCTTGTGGCCGGAAACCGTCATCGCGGCGAGCCCGGAGGCGGCGAAGTCGACCGGGAGCTGACCGATCGCCTGGACCGCGTCGGCGTGCAGCGGCACGTCGAACTCGGCGGCCACGTCGGCGAGTTCACGGACCGGCATGATCGTGCCGATCTCGTTGTTGGCCCACATGACGGTGGCGAGGGCCACGTCGCCGGGGTCGCGGGCGATGGCCTCGCGCAGCGCCTCGGGGTGGACGCGTCCGTGGGAGTCGACGGGCAGGTACTCGACGGTCGCGCCCTCGTGCTCGCCGAGCCAGTGGACGGCGTCGAGGACCGCGTGGTGCTCGACGGGGCTGGCCAGGACCCGGGTGCGGGCCGGGTCGGCGTCGCGGCGAGCCCAGTACAGGCCCTTGACCGCGAGGTTGTCGGCCTCGGTGCCGCCGGAGGTGAGGACCACCTCGCTGGGCCGGGCCCCGAGGGCCTCGGCGAGGGTCTCGCGGGCCTCCTCGACGGTGCGCCGTGCGCGGCGGCCGGACGCGTGGAGGGAGGAGGCGTTGCCGGTGGCGCTCAGGTGCGCGGTGAGTGCCTCGACTGCCTCGGGAAGCATCGGGGTCGTCGCGGCGTGGTCGAGGTAAGCCATGGTGGGGCCGATTCTACGGGGCGGTGCCGCCCAGCCTCAGACCAAGGTTGGCCTCGTCGGACCCTTTCGGTCACAGGCTCCGGGACATCTTGGTCACAGGCTCCAGGACATCGTGTCGTCCGCGGACATGAACGCCGCCAGGACGAGCAGGTCGGCGACGCCCAGGCCGAGGCCGAGGAGGGCCCGGCCGCGGCGCGCGGTGCCGCGCCGGAGGGCGACGCTCGCCAGGGCGATGGCGATCGGGCCGAGGAAGACGTTGAGGACGAGCAGGCCGAGCAGGCCGAGGACGAAGGAGGCGACGGCCATGCCGTCGGTGTCGCGGATGCCGGTCCGGCGGGCGGCCGGTGCGGTGAGCTGCATGGTGTTCTCCCTGCCGTGCGTCGGTGGACCGTGCGTCAGTGGGCGGAGGTGCTCCGTCGGCGGCCGTGCCGTTCGCGGATCGCGAAGATGCCGAGCCAGACGGCGATGACGAGGCCGGCGGCGACGGAGAAGGTCAGCGGCGCGTGGGCGACGGTGCCCAGGACCACGCCGAGGAGCAGGAGTGCGGCGACGAGAAACAGCATGGAGCGGATCTCCCAACCTTCGGTGAACGATTGTAGTTACACTTGTTCACTGACTTCCCAGTCTAGCGCGCCTCACGGCTTTTCAATTACAGAGAACAGTTGTTAACTGCATGGCATGAGTCACACCTCCGGCGTTCGCCAGGCCCAGAAGCAGAAGACCCGGCAGGCACTGCTGGACGCGGCGCTCGTACTGCTGGAGGACCAGAGCCTGAGCAGCCTGGGCCTGCGGGAGGTCACCCGCGCGGTGGGCGTCGCGCCGACCGCCTTCTACCGCCACTTCCGCTCCACGGCCGACCTGGGCGTGGCGCTGGTCGAGGAGGCGCTGGGGAGCCTGCACCCGATGATCCGGGCCACGGTGTCACCGGACGGGGGCAGTGAGGAACGCATCGCGCGGGCGGTGGAGTTGATCGCCGGGCATGTGGCCGCCCATCCCGCGCACGTGCGTTTCGTCGCGCGCGAGCGGCATGGCGGGGTGCGGCCGGTGCGGGAGGCGATACGGGAGCAACTGGCCCGGTTCGCCGGGGAGGTGAAGGACGAGCTGGCCAAGGACCCGGTGTCGGCGGGCTGGAGCGAGGCCGACCTGCTGATGCTCGCGGGCCTGTACGTCGACCAGATGCTGGCCACGGCCTCGCTGTTCCTGGAGACGCTGGACGCGCCGGAGGGGGAGCGCCGACGCGCGGCGGACAACGCGACGCGTCAGATGCGGCTGATCAGCGTCGGCCGCCGGCACTGGTTGGAGTGACCCCCGGCGCCGGCGGCGTGCGACGGCCTCGGCCCCACGAGGCGGCCCCGGTCAGCCGAGGCGGACCCGGGCGAGCTGGCGGGACTGGGAGACCAGGCGGTCGGCGCTGTCCCAGACCTCGGCGTCCTCCTCCAGGAAGCCGCCGGCGAGGTTGCGGGTGGTGATGGAGACGCGCAGCGGGCCCGGGGCCGGACGGCAGCGCACGTGCACGGTCAGCTCGACCGTCGGCACCCAGCCCTTCAGCCCCAGCTCGAAGGCGGTGGGCGGCAGCGCGTCCACCGCGAGGAGCAGCGAGAGAGGGTCGGCGTCACGGCCGTCGGCGAGGCCGAACCAGGCCCGCATCTCACCCCGGCCTGAGGGCTGCCCGAGCGCCCACCCCAGCGTGGCGGGGTCCAGCTTGAGCATCAGGCGGTCGGCGATGGCGGAACTGCCGTCGACGGGGGCGGGGCCGTCCTCCGGGCCGAAGCACTGGTCCATCGGCGGGATGGCGGGCGGCTTCGCCGAGGTGCGGACGTCGTCGGGCAGCGTGTCGAGGTCGCCGTAGGAGGCGAGGACGCGGATGCGCTCGACCTCGTTGCCCTCGTCGTCGTACTGGAAGAGGGAGGCCTGGCCGGTGGAGAGTGTGCGCCCGGTCCGGACGGTCTCGGTGCGCACGACCGCCGGGCCCGGCTGGGAGGCGGTGAGGTAGTGCGCCGAGACGGTGAAGGGATCGGTGTGCGGGAGGGCGTCCCCGAGGGCGCGGCCCAGGACGGCCAGCAAGTAGCCGCCGTTGACGGCGTTGATGATCGTCCATCCGGCGGAGAGGTCGATGTCGTAGACACCGGGGGTGCGCCGGGAGACGGCGGTGTCCCGGTCGAACTCGCTGTCGCCGATGGTGGCCCGCGTGGCCGCTGCGGAGGCTGCTTCTGGCATGGCTGTACGGTACAACACGCAATTACTAAGCGGTAGCTTTTCTGAGTGTCTCAGGAGCGCTCCCGCAGGTACGCCTCCAGCTCGGCGGCGCCCGCCAGCATCGCCCGTCCGCGGGCGGACACCCGGTCGTGCCAGTCCCGCAGGGCGGCCTCCAGCGGCTCCAGTCCTCCGGCCCCGCGCACCTGGCCGATCACCGGGGCGATCTGCTCCAGCAGATAGCCGCCCCGCCGGAGTTGGTGAACCAGCCGGGCGTCGCGTACGTCCGTTTCGTCGTAGACGCGGTACCCCGTCAGTGGGTCCCGGCAGGGACGGACCAGTCCGGCGCGCTCCCACTTCCGCAGCGTCGCGGGACGGATGCCCAGCTCCTGGGCCAGCGGCCCGACGAACACGCCACCTCGGCCGGGCGCTTCCGCGGCGGGCGCGGACGTCAGGTCGCGCAGCGCGCGCTCCACCGCCTGGAGGGTCCGCCGGTCGGCGAGCAGCTGGGCGTGGCTCTCGTCGATGAGCCGGAACGCCTCTCCCTCCGTGTCCCGGTTGACGGCCCGCATGATCGACGCCGCGGTCTGGTGGCCGTGCCCAGGCACCAGGGCGAGGAAGGCGCCGAGGGCGCGCGCGTGCAGCGGGGTGTAGGTGCGGTATCCGCTGTCCGTGCGACCGGCGGCCGGGAGGATGCCGGACTCCTCGTAGTTCCGGACGGCCTGCGTGGACAGGCCGTGGCCGCGCGCCAGGTCCACCGGGCGCAGCTGTTCGTCACTTTGAAGGTTTCGGGCCACGAGACCGACGTTATCGCTGGAAAGTCTCCACCGAAAGTTCAACGATAGCGTTGAATGCATGGCTACCAACATCAAGGACACCGCCCGTGCCGTCGAGGCCGCCGCCCTCATGGAGCTGCTGCCGGCCCGGCCCCGGATGCTCGCGCTGGGCGAGCCGACCCATGGCGAGGAGCTGCTGCTCGAGGTGCGCAACGAGTTGTTCCGGCGACTGGTCGAGGAGGAGGGCTACCGGACGATCGCGATCGAGAGCGACTGCCTGACGGGGCTGGTCGTCGACGATCACGTCACCTCGGGCGCGGGCACGCTCGACGAGGCCATGGAACGCGGGTTCAGCCACGGGTTCGGCGCGTCCGCCGCCAACCGGGAACTGGTGCGCTGGATGCGGGCGTACAACGAGGGCCGGCCCGCCTCCGAACGCGTCCGGTTCGCCGGTTTCGACGGCCCGCTGGAGATCACCCACGCCGAGAGCCCGAGGCGGGCCCTCAACGCCCTGCACGCCTGTCTCGCGGACCGGGTGGACGCCGGTCTGCTCCCCTGCGACGCGGAGACCCTGGACCGTCTGCTGGGTCCGGACGAACGGTGGACGGATCCCGCCGCGATGACGGACCCGGCCCGGTCGGTGGGGCGGTCGGCCGAGGCCCGGGAGCTGCGACTGCTCGCCGACGACCTGGTGTCGCTGCTCGACGAGCAGGCACCGCGACTGCTCGCGGCGGGCTCGCGGGAGGGCCGGGAGGGCCTGGACCGGGCGCTCCTGTACGGACGTACCGCCACCGGCCTGCTGCGTTACCACTCCTGGATGGCCGACCCCTCACCGGCTCGCATGAACCGGCTGCTGGGCCTGCGGGACCGGATGATGGCGGACAACCTGCTCGCGCTCGCCGACCGGGGCCCGGTGCTCGTCCACGCGCAGAATGCCCACCTCCAGCGGGAGAAGAGCGGCATGCGGATGTGGCAGGGGCCGGTGGAGTGGTGGAGTGCCGGTGCGCTGGTGAGCGCGCGGCTCGGCGAGGAGTACGCCTTCGTCGCCACGGCCCTCGGCACCATCCGGCACCAGGGTGTGGACACGCCGCCGCCGGACACCCTCGAAGGGCTCCTGTACGCCCTCCCTCAGGACCGCTGCCTCGTCGACGCCGCCCGGCTGGCCGCCGCCCTCGGTCACCCGGCGCCCGCTCCCCGCAAGTCCCCCTGGTTCGGCTACGCGCCGCTCGCCCCGGACCACCTGCCCTCGATCGACGGCGTGGTCTTCATCAAGGACATGCCGCGCACGGACATCCCGCACCGCCCGTGACTCACTCCCCCTCCACCACACCCGACCGCCGGTTCCAGGCGCGCGGGGCCCGCCAGTGGAAGCGCAGGGCGAGCAGCCGCAGGACGAAGGCGGTGACCACCGCGAGCCCGGTGGTGAACGGGGTGAGGGCCTCGTAGCGGATGCAGAGGGCGACCATGGTGGCGCCGACGATCGCGGGGACGGCGTACAGGTCGCGGTCCCAGCGCAGCAGCGAGGGCACCTCGTTGGCGAGGACGTCCCGCAGCACGCCGCCGCCCACGGCGGTGGCCAGGCCCAGGCAGGCGGAGGCGGTCAGGCCCAGCCCGTAGTCGTAGGCCTTGGTGGTGCCGGCGACACAGAACAGGCCGAGGCCCGCCGCGTCGAAGACGTTCACGCCGGTCTGGAGGCGCTCCACGTGCGGGTGGAGGAAGAAGACCAGCGCGGTGGCGAACAGCGGGGTGACGAAGTACCCCAGGTCCGTGAAGGCGGCGGGCGGTACGGCGCCGATGACCAGGTCCCGGAACAGTCCCCCGCCCAGCGCGGTGACCTCGGCGAGGACGGCGATGCCGAACACGTCGAAGTTCTTGCGTACGGCCAGCAGCGCGCCGGAGATGGCGAAGACGAAGATGCCGACCAGGTCGAGCGTGTGCTGGACGGTGGGGGTGAAGAGTTGCTCGTACACCCTGCCATTCTCACCTGCCGGTGAGCCCTCGCCTTGCAAACGAAGGCGGGGGCTCACCGGTGCGGCAGGGGCGCCGCGGGGTCACTTCTCCTTGGCGGGAGGCTCCTCGTCGGTGTCCTCGGCAGCCTTCGCTCCCTTTGCGTCCGGCTCCGGCTCCGGAGTCTCGGTCTCCGTGTCCTCCACCTCCGCGGCCACCGCCGCCGAGGTCCGGGCCGACTCGGCGAGCGCGTCCTCAGCCACCAGCTCCGCCGCCTCCTTGGCGTCGGAGAGCAGGACGACGTCCTGCGGGGCCTGGTCCTCGAAGTTCTCCGGGTGGTGGCAGGCGACCTGCTGACCGGGCCGCAGCTCCTTCAGCGGCGGCTCGGTCGTCTTGCAGACCTCCGTCGCCTTCCAGCACCGGGTGTGGAAGCGGCAGCCGCTCGGCGGGGAGATCGGCGAGGGCACGTCGCCCTTGAGCAGGATGCGCTCGCTCTTGGCGCCGCGCCGCGCCGGGTCCGGGATCGGGACCGCCGACATCAGCGCCTTGGTGTACGGGTGCATCGGCGACTTGTAGAGCAGGTCGCGGTCGGCCAGCTCCATGATCTTGCCGAGGTACATCACCGCGATCCGGTCCGAGACGTGCCGGACCACGGACAGGTCGTGCGCGATGATCACGTACGTCAGGCCCAGCTCCTGCTGGAGGTCGTCGAGGAGGTTGACGACCTGGGCCTGGATCGACACGTCGAGCGCGGAGACCGGCTCGTCGGCCACGACCAGCTTGGGGTTGAGCGCGAGCGCGCGGGCGATGCCGATGCGCTGGCGCTGACCGCCGGAGAATTCGTGCGGGTAGCGGTTGTAGTGCTCGGGGTTGAGGCCGACCACCGACAGCAGCCGCTGGACCTCCTTCTTGACTCCGCCCTCGGGCTGGACGCCCTGGAGCTTGAAGGGGGCGCTGACGATCGTGCCGATGGTGTGGCGCGGGTTCAGCGACGAGTACGGGTCCTGGAAGATCATCTGCACGTCGCGGCGCAGCGGGCGCATGCCGCCGACCCCGAGGTGGGTGATGTCCTTGCCCTCGAACTCGACCTTGCCGGCGGTCGGCTCCAGCAGCCGGGTGATCAGCCGGCCCATGGTCGACTTGCCGCAGCCCGACTCGCCCACGACGCCGAGGGTTTCCCCGGAGCGGACCTCGAAGTCGATGCCGTCGACGGCGCGCACCGCGCCGACCTGGCGCTGCAGCAGGCCCTTCTTGATCGGGAAGTGCTTCTGCAGCCCGGTCACCTTCAGCAGGGTCTCGCCGCGGGCGGCGTCCTTGGCGAGGGTGGCAGTACCTGCCGAGCCGTCGCTCTGTGCCGGGATGGTCACCGCTTCGTCCTCTGCCTTTGCCTTTGCTTCGTCGCTCACAGCTTCGGCGCAATCTCTTCGGTCCAGATCCGCTCCCGCTGCTCCTGCGACATGTGGCAGGCGGCCCAGTGCTTGCTGCCGACCTCGGTCAGCTCGGGGCGGACCGTGCGGGTGACATCGTCCTTGGGCACGTCGGCGTACGGGCAGCGCGGGTTGAAGGCGCAGCCGGACGGGAGGTTGATCAGGGAGGGCGGGGAGCCCTTGACCGGGATGAGGCGCTCCTGCTGGTCGCGGTCGAGCCGCGGCATCGAGCCGAGCAGGCCCCAGGTGTAGGGGTGCCGGGGCTCGTAGAACACCTTCTCCGCCGGGCCCCGCTCGACGCACCGGCCGCCGTACATCACCAGCAGGTCGTCGGCCAGCTCGGCGACGACGCCCAGGTCGTGGGTGATGACGATGACCGCGGAGCCGAACTCCTTCTGCAGGTCCCGGATGAGGTCGAGGATCTGCGCCTGGACGGTCACGTCCAGGGCGGTGGTCGGCTCGTCCGCGATGAGCAGCTCGGGGTTGTTGACCAGCGACATCGCGATCATCGCGCGCTGGCGCATACCGCCGGAGAACTCGTGCGGGTAGCTGTCCACCCGCTTGTCCGGCTGCGGGATGCCGACGCGGTCGAGCATCTCCACCGCGCGGCGCTTGGCGGTCTTCTTGTCCACGTCGTGGTGGATGCGGTACGCCTCCACGATCTGCTGCCCGATCGTGTAGTACGGGTGCAGCGCGGACAGCGGGTCCTGGAAGATCATCGCCATCTCGCGGCCGCGCAGCTTGCGCACGTGGTCCGGGTCGGCGGAGAGCAGCTCGGTGCCGTCCAGCCAGATCTCGCCGGAGATCTGCGCCTTGCGCTTGCCGTACTGGCCGGCGGTGTGCAGGCCCATGATGCCGAGCGAGGTCACCGACTTGCCGGAGCCGGACTCGCCGACGATGCCGAGGGTCTTGCCCCGCTCCAGCTGGAAGCTGAGCCCGTCGACGGACTTGACCAGGCCGTCGTCGGTCGGGAAGTGCACCTTCAGGTCGCGTACTTCCAGGAAGGCGCTCGGCGTGGGCGAGGAGCCGGTGGGCTCGCCCACGGCTGCTCCGCTCTTGCTGAGGTCGGTCATGCGAGCCTCACTCGGGGGTCGATCACGGCGTACAGGACGTCCACCACGAGGTTGGCGATCAGCACCGCGCAGGAAGTAATCAGGGTGACGCCCAGGATAAACGGCAGGTCCTGGTTCTGGATCGCGTCCAGGACCTTCTGGCCGAGGCCGGGGAGGCTGAACGTGGTCTCGGTGAGGATCGCGCCGCCCATGAGGGCGCCGAGGTCCATGCCGAGCATGGTGAGCAGCGGGGTCAGCGTCGACCGCATGGCGTGCTTGCGGATGACGACCGGTTCCCTCAGGCCCTTGGCGCGCGCGGTGCGGATGTAGTCCTCGCCGAGGATCTCCATCATGGTGGCCCGGGTGATCCGGGCGTACATCGCGGCGTACAGGAAGGCCAGGGTGACCCAGGGCAGGATCATGCCGCCGAGCCAGCCGGTGAGGCTGTCCTCCAGGGGCACGAACTGTCCGTCGATCCAGCCCAGGCCGTAGGAGAAGATCGCCAGGCTGAGCAGACCGGTGAAGTAGATGGGGAGGGAGACGCCCGCGAGCGCGACGATCATCGCGCCGCGGTCCCACAGGGTGCCCCGCTTCAGCGCGGAGAGCACACCGGCGGCGAGGCCGAAGATCAGCCAGAGCACGGCGGCACCGAGAGCGAGGGCCAGGGTCACCGGGAAGCGCTCGGTCAGCACGGGCCAGACGGCCTGCTCGGTCTTGAAGGAGTACCCGAAGCACGGCGCGGCGCAGTTGGTCACGTCGCCGCCGGAGGCGTAGGTGCGCCCCACGAAGATGCCCTTGATGAACTCCCAGGCCTGGACGACGACCGGGTCGTCGAGGCTCAGCTTCTGCCGCACGGCCTCGACGGCGTCGGGGCCGGCCTGCTTGCCCACGTAGTTCAGGGCGATGTCGACGCCCGCCCACTTGGGGACGAGGAAGAAGATGCAGAAGACCACCAGGATGATGACCACCAGCATCACTGCGGCGGCGAACAGCCGCCTGATGAGGTAAGCGAGCACAGCGTGCGGCCCGCTGCGGACCGCGGGCACCGGAGATCGTCCGGTGCCCGCGGTCACGCCGCGCCGGCCTTCACCTGCCTTTCGTGCCGTACGGCGGGTGTGCCGGTTACTTCTTCGGGTTCTTCAGACCGAGGTTGACGAAGTCGTACATACCGCTGTAGCCGTCGGTGGTGTACACGTTCGCCAGGTTGTCCGAGCGCCAGTTGATGAACTTCTCGAAGACGAAGGGCAGGTAGTAAGCGCCCTCCATCACCTTGTGGTTGATCTCCGTGGCGATCTTGGCCTTGCCGGCGTCGTCCAGCTCGGTCAGGTAGTCGTCGAACAGGCCGTCGATCTCCTTGTCCTTGATCAGCGCGAAGTTGTTGTTGGCGCTCTCAAGGATGTAGTCGCTGTGCCACAGCGGCAGACCGTAGCCCTGGACGGACGGGAAGTCCGGACCCCAGCCCATGATGATGACGCCGTAGCCCTTCTTGGCCACGTTCGAGGGGCTGCCGACGACGCTGGCGTACTGCGAGCCGTCGTACTGCTCGATCTCGAGGTCGATGCCGACCTTCTTCAGCGACGCCTGCATCGACTCGGCCGTGGCGACCTCGACCGGCTTGTTGTTGCGGACGGCGATCTTGCTCTTGAAGCCGTTGGGCTTGCCGCAGGCCTTCAGCTCTTCCTTGGCCTTCTCGACGTTGCCCTTCTTGTTGGCACCGGCGATCTGGTACGGGTCGTACTTCTGGCCCTCGGAACCCGGGACGGACGGCGGCAGCATGTTGGTGCCGATGTCACCGCCGGCGATCGGGCCGCCGCGCGCGGTCTGCAGCGAGACGTGGTCGGCGCCGTAGATCATGGCCTTGCGGCAGTGGATGTTGTCGAACGGCTTCACGTTCGTCGCGAAGGTCGCGTAGCGGATGTAGCCGGAGACCGGGTTGTCCAGGTTCTCCTTGTGCTCCTTCAGGGCGGTGGTGCGGCCCTGCGGGGACAGACCGGTCTGGGCGAGGTCCAGGTCGTAGTCACCCGCGATGAGACGGGCGTCCAGGTCGTTGGCGTTGGAGAAGAACTTGATCGTGATCTTGTCCGGGTACGCCTTGCGGACCGGGTCCGAGTCCTGGTTCCACTCGGTGTTGCGGACCAGGGTGAGGTCCTTGCCGGGGTTGTAGGACTCGAACTTGTACGGGCCCGAGGAGAACGGGCGCAGGCCGTACTTGGACTTGGTGTCCTTGTCCTGGCGGACCGGGGACGCCGAGGTCAGCGCCAGCATCTCCTCGAAGTCCGAGTTGGCCTTCGGCAGCTTGAAGACGATGGTCTTGTCGTCCGGCGTCTCGATCGCCTTCAGACCCAGCTTGTCCTTGGACTTGTCCTTGTACGGACCCGGGTACTCGTCCTTGGGGTCGAGCACCTCCTTGAGGTACGTCGGACCGCCGGACAGCACGTCCTGCGCCCAGACGCGCTCGATGCCGTACTTGACGTCCTTGGAGGTGATCGGCTTGCCGTCCTCCCAGGTGACGCCGTCACGCAGGGTGTACGTGTACGTCTTGCCGTCGTCGGAGACCTTGGCGAGACCGGTGGCGAGGTCGGGGGTGACCTCCGCGCCCGCCTTGCCCGGCTCGGTCTTGTTCGTGACGAGCTGGCGGCTGTAGTAGCGGGAGAAGTTCCACATGAAGCCGTAGTAGCCGCGCGTGGTGTCCCACGAGTCGGCGTCCTGCGTGCTCGCGAACTTCAGCGTGCCGCCCTTCTTGGCCGCGGAGGCCTGGGCGACCTTGTTGTTGGCCGCGTTGAAGCCGGGCGCGCCGTTCTTCGAGCCGCCGCCGCTGTCGTCTCCGCCGCCGCCGCACGCCGCCGTGGTCAGCAGCGCGGCGACCACTGCGGCAGCGGCCAAAGCCTGCTTGCGCCGCCCTGAGGTGCGTTGGGTAGTCACGATCTCGGATCCTCCGGATTAGATGAGAGACCCCGTGCAGGTGCCACGGGTCGCTTTACGGAACGGCAGGTCAGCGGGAGCCCTTCGGGTCCAGCGCGTCGCGTACGCCGTCACCGAAGAGGTTGAAGGCAAGAACGGTGATGAAGATCGCCACACCCGGGATCACCATGTACATGGGATCCGACTTGTAGTAGTCGATCGCGCTCGACAGCATCTGCCCCCAGGAGGAGGTGGGCGGCTTGACGCCCACGCCCAGGAAGCTGAGTGCGGCCTCGGTGAGGATGTTGGTCGGGATCATCATCGTCGTGTAGACGATGATCGGCGCCACCAGGTTGGGCAGCAGTTCCTTGAACAGGATGTAGAAGCGTCCGGCACCCAGGGACCGGGCGGCCTCGACGTACTCCCGCTCGCGCATGGAGAGGGTCTGACCGCGGACCACACGGCCGATGTAGGGCCAGCCGAAGAAGCCGATGACCAGGATCATCATGAGCAGGCGGACACCGGTGCCGCTGAGGCCCAGCATGCTGTCCGGCATGACCGAGACCAGCGCGATGATGAAAAGCAGCTGCGGGAAGGCCAGCAGGCCGTCCATGATCCGGCTGATGAGGGCGTCGACCCAGCCGCCGAAGAAGCCGGCCAGGACGCCGAGGACGGTACCGATGATCACGGCCACGATCGCGGACAGGAAGCCGACGAGGAGCGAGATCCGGGCGCCGTGGACGATGCGGGCGAAGATGTCGCGGCCGTTGACCGGCTCGACGCCCAGCCAGTGCTCACCGCTCATGCCCCCCAGGGAGCCGGTGGGCGTGCCGAACAGCGGGTCGATCAGGTCCTCGTGGAATTCGTTGGGGTCCTGGCCGTAGAGCGAGGTGATCAGGGGCGCGAGGATCGCGACGACGATGAGGAAGAGCACGACGATGCCGCCCGCGAGGGCCAGCTTGTCCCGCTTCAGGCGCTCCCAGGCGATGCGGCCGAGGGAACGCCCCTGAACCGCCTTGGCCTCGCCGCCGGCAACCGCCGCTTCCTCGGCCGCGCTCGGGGCCGCCTCCGCGGTCGGCTCGTGCAATGGTGCCGTCATCTGGCAGGGACCCCTCTCAACCGGCGGTAGCCGGCCCGCACTTGCCGCTGTAGCGGCGTGATCAGTCCGTCGTACACAGGGGCGAACAACCACCCCTTGGTGCGGGAGTCTTCAACGCTTTGGCGATCTGTAGCCAGACTTGACGGGGAATGGATGCGCAACCGTGATGCTGTTCGAGGTGTTCCGTTATCCGGACAGTGGGTAACGGGGGCCGGACGCGGACGAGTTGGGGCATCGGTGGCACAGTGGTGCCATCCGCCTTCGTCTACGCGCGAAGATGTCCGTCCACCGCGGACGGGAGGAGTCGCCGGGCGGTCAGTACCGGCCCTGGGCCGGAGGGTATCCGTACCCGCCCGCCGGTGCCTGTGCGGGGGCGGCCGCGTGGGCCTCGCGGTCGTAGAACGGGCGGGCGTTGGCACGCAGCCACATGGCGACCGGGTCGTGGGCGTCGGTCATCGCGACGGTCGACACGGGCAGCCCGTCCGGGACCGCGCCGACGGACTGCTGCATCATCGCGCGCACCGCGTCGACGGCCGGCGGGGAGGTGTCGTACACGTCGAGACCGATGGCGAGGTACGGCGCCCCGAGCGCCGGCTGCACCCAGGCGCGGCGCAACGCGCGGACCGCGGGGGTGCGGTGGGCGTTCTGCGCGAGCAGGGCGTAGAACTGCGGGACCTCGATGGCCGGTTCGGACAGCCGCAGCGGGCCGGCGGGCTGGCGGTCCAGGCCGGAGGCGATGCGGCGCAGATCCAGCCAGGGGATGCCGACGCCGCCGCCGGGGGCGTGCGGGTTGAGCCACAGGCCGTAGTGGTCGGGGTAGAGGGCGCGGGCCGCCTCCAGGCCGTCGACCACCTCGTACGACCGGTTCCAGCCGCTGGCCGACAGCTCCTGGGCGGAGGTGACGCAGGGCGCGTAGCCGAAGCCGTCGACCTCCATGTTCCCGTACTGGGCGTCCGGGGAGCCGGCCTGGCCGTGCCAGAGCAGCATCCAGACCTGGCCGGAGGTGGGGGTGGCGAGCGCGCGGAGCAGGGCCTCGTAAGCGTCGTAGCGCCCGGGGGTCACCTGGCGCAGCATGTGCTCGACCTGTCCGGTCGTGGTGCCGCTGGCGCTCACGTGTATCGCCCCTTCGAGAAGTTCCCCGGTTGTGAACCCAGCTTAAGGCTCCGCGGGGTGGGGGGCGCCTATGAGCTCGGGGGGTGGTGTGCGTTGGCGGGTGCGGGTTCGTCGTGGTTGCGCGCGCAGTTCCCCGCGCCCCTTGGGTGCGATTCCCTACCCGGCGATTACAAGTCCCGGTCGTAGAAGGGGTGGACGTTCGTTCGCAGCCAGTCGCAGACCGGGTCCTGGGCCGCCTCCAGGAGGACCAGGTTGACCTGGGTCTTCAGGGGGGCCTTGGTGAGGGCTCGGCCGAGGGCGTCCAGGGGGAGGGTGCGGGCGTCGTCCTCCCAGTGGGTGAGTTCGACGCCTACGAAGACCACCGGGTCGGCGGTCTCGATGGCGGCCATGCAGCGGCGGGCGGTGCGGACGACGCCGGTCGCGGCGAACTCGGCGGAGGCGGCGGCCAGGAAGTCCACCGGGTCGTCCTGCCAGTCCGGTTCGAAGAGGCGGACCCGGCCGCCGGACGCGGGCCCGTCCAGCGGGGTGCGGCCGGCTCGGCACAGCTCGGCCACGGCGGGCGGCGGCAGCGGGATGCCGACCACGCCGTCCGGGTTGACGGCGATGCCGACCTGCGGGGGCAGGCCCCGGGCGAACTCCACGGCCGGGGCGACGGTGTACCCCATCTGCGCGCCGGCGACCTGGCGGAGCTGCTCCTCGGAGCTGAACACCGGGACGTAGGCCTGGCCGTCGATCTCCAGCGAGGGCAGGTCGAGGGGGCCGCTGTGCGGGCCGCCGCCGTTCGGCAGGGGTATCCACAGGAAGCTGCGGCCGAGCACCTCCACGATCCGGCCGCCGGCCGACGGGACGCCGAGGGAGGCGGACAGCACCTCCTCCAGCTCGTTGCCGGGCCATCCGCCGTGCGGGTGGGGGTGCGCCTGTGCCGGGAAGTCCATCTGTCCGCCTACCGCCTGCCTGGTACCGCTGCTGTGGCTGAAAAGGCTAACCCGTTCGGGTGTGCGGCCCTACGGTGCGTCACCCGGTGAACGCGATCCGGTGGAGCGTGTCGGCCGCGGCACGGTCCAGGAGGACGGCCGAGGTGCAGCCCGCGGGCAGGGTGCCCTCGGTCACCGCGCGCAGCAGGCGGGTGTTGGCCGTGCGGTGCCGCAGGAAGGCGTACCGGGACACGCCCCGGCCTCGCTCCCGCTGGCCGGCCAGCGCGTCGTCGGCGTCGACGTCGAGGAGCAGCAGGTGCAGGGTGCCCTCGCGGCGGCGGGCCTCGCGGGCCAGCCAGGCGCGCACCCAGGACTGCGTGCCGCAGTCGTGCACGACGACACCCTCACCGGAGCGCAGCGCCTCGCGCAGTCCGGCGTAGTGGGCGAGGCGGACGAGGGGGCGGTAGAGGGCGTACGGCAGGAAGCGCGGCATGCGGCGGTCCCAGCGGTCACGGGTGTCCTGGGAGTCGATGCGCCGGCCGCGCACGGTGCGCTCCATCAGCGTGGACTTGCCGCTGCCGGGCAGGCCGGTGATCACCACCAGGTCCCGGGGTCCGAAGAGCAGGGCGTGCGGGCTGCGGCCGCCGCGGTCCCTCAGGTCGCGGACGACGGGTGCGGGCAGTTCGGCGCACGCCTGAGGTGCCGGGGCGACGGGCTGCTTGGGCAGCGCGAGACCCGAGGTCGTGGCGTACGCCGTGGTCCTGTTCACCGTGATCGTCCTCCCCTGGGGCGGTTCACGAGTTACCGTCCCCGTCGAGTGTAAAGAGAAGGTAATGCGCAGGTCTCGCGTTTTCGTGCGCTTACTGCCACAGGCCGGTTACAGATATCGGTCTGCCCACGGACGTGGGCGGCGTGCAATGATGGCGGCGCCAACTGCATACCGGCCGTTTGAATCCGCGCGGGAGAGTCCCCGGCCGCGCCGGGGCGCCGAAGGAGCAAGTCCCTCCCTTGAATCTCTCAGGCACCGTTACCGCGCGGGCGAGGCACATCTGAAAAGCGGGCCGCCCTGAGACGGCGGCCCCACCCAAGGTGCAAGCCCTGATCGCCGTACTCCGGTGGTCGTGGCGAACCTCTCAGGTTCCGATGACAGATGGGGAGGAACGACCTCGCCCGTGCCGTCCTGTCCTGGGAGACGACCGACCGATGAGCAGCACAGAACTCCGCCGTACCGCGCTCGATGCCACGCATCGCGCGCTGGGCGCGACGATGACCGACTTCGCCGGCTGGGACATGCCCCTGCGCTACGGCTCCGAGCGCGACGAGCACGTCGCGGTGCGCACCCGGGCCGGGCTCTTCGACCTCTCGCACATGGGCGAGATCACGGTCACCGGCCCCCAGGCCGCCGATCTGCTGAACTTCGCGCTGGTCGGCAACATCGGCAGCGTGAAGCCGGGCCGTGCCCGCTACACGATGATCTGCCGCGAGGACGGCGGCATCCTGGACGACCTGATCGTCTACCGGCTCGACGACACCGAGTACATGGTGGTCGCCAACGCCTCCAACGCCCAGGTGGTGCTGGACGCGCTGACCGAGCGGGCCGCCGGCTTCGACGCCGAGGTGCGCGACGACCGGGACGCGTACGCGCTGCTGGCCGTACAGGGCCCTCAGTCCCCGGCCATCGTGAAGAGCCTCACCGACGCCGACCTGGACGGTCTGAAGTACTACGCCGGCCTTCCCGGCACCGTCGCGGGCGTCCCTGCGCTCATCGCGCGCACCGGCTACACCGGCGAGGACGGCTTCGAGCTGTTCGTGAAGCCCGAGCACGCCGTCGAGCTGTGGCAGGCGCTGACCAAGGCGGGCGAGGGCGCCGGGCTGGCCCCGTGCGGCCTGTCCTGCCGGGACACGCTCCGCCTGGAGGCGGGCATGCCGCTGTACGGGCACGAGCTGACGACCGCCCTGACGCCCTTCGACGCCGGGCTCGGCCGGGTGGTGAAGTTCGAGAAGGAGGGCGACTTCGTGGGGCGCGCCGCGCTGACCGAGGCCGCCGAGCGCGCCGCTTCGGAGCCTCCCCGCGTCCTGGTCGGCCTGGTCGCCGAGGGCCGCCGGGTCCCGCGCGCCGGTTACCAGGTCGTCGCCGGCGGCGAGGTGGTCGGCGAGGTGACGTCCGGCGCGCCGTCCCCGACGCTGGGCAAGCCGATCGCCATGGCGTACGTCGACCCCGCGCACGCGGCGCCGGGCACCGAGGGTGTCGGCGTGGACATCCGGGGCAGCCACGAGCCGTACGAGGTCGTGGCGCTGCCGTTCTACAAGCGCCAGAAGTAGACACTGGGCGGCGGGACCTTCGCCGTCCCGCGCGCGTTCTCGCTGATCACCAGCGGTTTCCGCAGTCCCCCCTTCATCAGCACTCCCCCGCGTACAGGAGAATTCAGGCCATGAGCAACCCCCAGCAGCTGCGTTACAGCAAGGAGCACGAGTGGCTGTCGGGCGCCGAGGACGGCGCTTCGACGGTCGGCATCACGGAGCACGCGGCCAACGCGCTCGGTGACGTGGTCTTCGTCCAGCTCCCCGAGGTCGGCGACTCGGTGACCGCGGGCGAGACCTGCGGCGAACTGGAGTCCACCAAGTCGGTCTCCGACCTGTACTCCCCCGTCTCCGGTGAGATCACCGAGGTCAACGAGGACGTCGTCAACGACCCGTCGCTGGTGAACTCCGCGCCCTTCGAGGGCGGCTGGCTGTTCAAGGTGCGGATCACGGACGAGCCGGCCGACCTGCTCTCGGCCGACGAGTACACCGCCTTCACCGCCGGCTGAGGAGACACGGACCGCATGTCGCTTCTGAACACACCCCTGCACGAGCTCGACCCCGACGTCGCCGCCGCCGTCGACGCCGAGCTGGACCGCCAGCAGTCCACCCTGGAGATGATCGCCTCGGAGAACTTCGCTCCGGTCGCGGTCATGGAGGCCCAGGGCTCGGTCCTCACCAACAAGTACGCCGAGGGCTACCCGGGCCGCCGCTACTACGGCGGCTGCGAGCACGTCGACGTGGTCGAGCAGATCGCCATCGACCGGGTCAAGGCGCTCTTCGGCGCCGAGCACGCCAACGTGCAGCCGCACTCGGGCGCCCAGGCCAACGCGGCGGCGATGTTCGCGCTGCTCAAGCCGGGCGACACGATCATGGGTCTGAACCTCGCCCACGGCGGGCACCTGACCCACGGCATGAAGATCAACTTCTCCGGCAAGCTCTACAACGTCGTCCCGTACCACGTCGGCGACGACGGCCAGGTCGACATGGCCGAGGTGGAGCGCCTCGCCAAGGAGACCCAGCCGAAGCTGATCGTGGCCGGTTGGTCGGCGTACCCGCGTCAGCTGGACTTCGCCGCGTTCCGCAAGGTCGCGGACGAGGTCGGCGCGTACCTGATGGTCGACATGGCGCACTTCGCCGGTCTGGTCGCGGCGGGCCTGCACCCGAACCCGGTCCCGCACGCCCACGTCGTGACCACCACCACCCACAAGACGCTGGGCGGCCCGCGCGGCGGTGTGATTCTCTCCACCGCCGAGCTGGCCAAGAAGATCAACTCCGCCGTCTTCCCCGGTCAGCAGGGTGGCCCGCTGGAGCACGTGGTCGCCGCGAAGGCCGTCGCCTTCAAGGTCGCCGCGAGCGAGGACTTCAAGGAGCGCCAGGGCCGTACGCTGGAGGGTGCCCGCATCCTCGCCGAGCGCCTGGTGCGGGACGACGCGAAGGCGGCGGGCGTCTCCGTCCTGACCGGCGGCACGGACGTCCACCTGGTCCTGGTCGACCTGCGCGACTCCGAGCTGGACGGACAGCAGGCCGAGGACCGTCTCCACGAGGTCGGCATCACGGTCAACCGCAATGCCGTCCCGAACGACCCGCGTCCGCCGATGGTGACCTCCGGTCTGCGCATCGGTACGCCGGCCCTGGCGACCCGCGGCTTCACGGCCGAGGACTTCGCCGAGGTCGCGGACGTGATCGCCGAGGCGCTGAAGGCACCCTCTCCCTTCGGGGCGGCCGACGCCGAAGCCCTCAAGGCCCGGGTGAAGGCCCTGGCCGACAAGCACCCGCTGTACCCGGGTCTGAACAAGTAGACACCGCGTGTGCACGGGGGTGCCGTGCCCGTCACGAGCGGGCACGGCACCCCGTCCCCCGAAGCACCACCTCTGCACCACCCCCGTTCTGAGGAGTCCCCCGTGGCCATCTCGGTCTTCGACCTGTTCTCGATCGGCATCGGCCCGTCGAGCTCCCACACGGTCGGCCCGATGCGCGCGGCCCGCATGTTCGCCCGCCGCCTGCGGGGCGAGGAGCTGCTGGGCTCCGTCGCCTCGGTCCGCGCCGAGCTGTACGGCTCGCTCGGCGCCACCGGCCACGGCCACGGCACCCCCAAGGCGGTGCTGCTCGGCCTGGAGGGCGACTCGCCCCGCACCGTGGACGTGGAGACGGCCGACGACCGCGTCGAGACGATCAGGTCGTCCGGCCGCATCAGCCTCCTCGGCGAGCACGAGATCGCCTTCTCCTACGACGACGACATGGTCCTGCACCGCCGCAAGGCCCTCCCCTACCACGCCAACGGCATGACCCTGTGGGCGTACGACGCGGCGGGCACGGAAGTGCTCTCCAAGACGTACTACTCGGTCGGCGGCGGCTTCGTCGTCGACGAGGACGCGGTGGGCGCCGACCGCATCGTCCTCGACGACACGGTCCTCAAGTACCCCTTCCGCACCGGCGACGAGTTGCTGCGCCTCGCCCGCGAGACGGGCCTGTCCATCTCCGCCCTGATGCTGGAGAACGAGCGAGCCTGGCGCGACGAGGACGAGATCCGCGAGGGCCTGCTGGAGATCTGGCGCGTGATGCGGGCCTGCGTGGACCGCGGCATGTCCCGCGAGGGCATCCTGCCGGGCGGCCTGAAGGTCCGCCGCCGCGCCGCCAACACCGCGCGCAAGCTGCGCTCGGAAGGCGACCCGCAGGCCCTGGCGATGGAGTGGATCACCCTCTACGCCATGGCCGTGAACGAGGAGAACGCGGCCGGCGGCCGGGTCGTCACCGCCCCGACGAACGGCGCGGCGGGCATCATCCCGGCGGTCCTGCACTACTACGTGAACTTCGTCCCCGGCGCCGACGAGGACGGTGTGGTCCGCTTCCTCCTGGCCGCGGGCGCGATCGGCATGCTCTTCAAGGAGAACGCCTCCATCTCCGGCGCCGAGGTCGGCTGCCAGGGCGAGGTCGGCTCCGCCTGCTCGATGGCGGCCGGCGCCCTCGCCGAGGTGCTGGGCGGCTCCCCCGAGCAGGTGGAGAACGCCGCCGAGATCGGCATGGAGCACAACCTCGGCCTCACCTGCGACCCGGTCGGCGGCCTCGTCCAGATCCCGTGCATCGAGCGCAACGGCATGGCCGCGGTCAAGGCGGTCACGGCGGCGCGGATGGCGATGCGGGGCGACGGCTCGCACAAGGTGTCCCTGGACAAGGTCATCAAGACCATGAAGGACACCGGCGCGGACATGTCGGTGAAGTACAAGGAGACGGCGCGGGGCGGGCTGGCGGTGAACATCATCGAGTGCTGACCCGGCGGGGGCTCGCGGGCACGGCCGGGGCCGGCCCAGGATGCGGGCGTCTCACATGATGACACCCGCTTTCCGAAAAACAAGACGGCTGAGATCGTTGCGGTACCCATGTTTCGCGCGTGAAAGACCGAGCAATGCCCGCACCAGCACCCGGTTCAGCCCAGACCCCCGTCAATCCCCGGTCGCGGGTCCTCATCGCCAGCCTCATCGGCACGACGATCGAGTTCTACGACTTCTACATCTACGCGACCGCCGCCGTACTGGTCTTCCCGAAGCTCTTCTTCCCGAGCAGCGACCCGACCACGGCCCTGCTGTCGTCCTTCGCGGTCTTCGGTGCCGCGATGGTCGCCCGGCCGATCGGCGCCGTCTTCTTCGGGCACCTCGGTGACCGGCTCGGCCGCAAGAAGACGCTGGTGGTCTCCCTCCTGACCATGGGCATCGCCACCTTCCTCATCGGCGTGCTGCCCACCTACGCGCAGGCCGGCTGGATCGCCACCGGGCTGCTGGTGCTGATGCGCCTCGCGCAGGGCTTCGCGCTCGGCGGCGAGTGGAGCGGTGCGGCGCTGGTCGCGACCGAGAACGCCCCCAAGGGCAAGCGCGCCCTGTACGGCACCTTCCCGCAGCTCGGCGCCCCGCTCGGCTTCATCATCGGCAACGGCCTGTTCCTGATCATCGGCGCGCTGCTGCCGTCCGCGGCCGGCGCCGACCCCACCCAGCCGTCCGAGGCCTTCACCAGCTGGGGCTGGCGCATCCCGTTCCTGTTCTCCGCCGTGATGGTCGCGATCGGCCTGTGGGTGCGCTCGCGGCTGGTGGAGTCGGCGGTGTTCGCCAAGACGCAGGAGACCGGGAAGGTGCGCAAGCTGCCGTTGGCCACCGTGGTCCAGGGCCACTGGAAGCAGCTGATCCTCGGCACCTTCATCATGCTGGCGACGTACGTGCTCTTCTACCTGATGACGACGTTCTCGCTGAGCTACGGCCGCACCGCCGAGGACGCCGACGTGCCCGGGCTCGGCTACAGCTACACCACCTTCGTCCTGATGATGATCTTCGGTGTGCTGTTCTTCGCCGTGTTCACGCTGGTCTCCGGCCCGCTCGCGGACAAGTACGGGCGGCGCACCACCCTGATCTGGATCACCGCCGCGATCGTGGTCTTCGGCCTGGTCTGGGTGCCGCTGATCGACCTCGGCACGCTCGGTGTGGTGCTGTGGCTGGTGCTCGGCTTCACACTGATGGGCATGACGTTCGGCCCGATGGGCGCGCTGCTGCCCGAGCTGTTCCCGACCAGCGTGCGCTACACCGGTTCCGGCATCTCGTACAACGTCAGCTCGATCCTCGGCGCGGCCGTCGCGCCGTTCATCGCGGTGGCGCTGTGGGAGGCCGGGGGCGGCTCCCCGTGGCTGGTCGGCGTCTACCTGTCCTCGATGGCGGTACTGACGCTGGTCGCGCTGCTCCTCGGCAAGGAGACCAAGGACGTCTCCCTGGACGAGGGCGAGGCCGCACCGGCCGCCGAGGACACCCCGGCGGCCCCGGCCACCACCTCCGCCCCCTGATCCGACCGGCGTTCACCACCGCCGTACGCCGAACACCCGCGCGCCCTGCGTACGGCCGCCGCCCCCCGGGCATAACAACAACCTCCGCCCCGAAGGCCCACCCGCCCCACCGGCATCCGAGGGAGTCCGCATGCTGCGCGGCATCGACGTCAGCTCGTACCAGTCCTCCAGCTACGACACGGACGGCCTCTCCTTCGTCTTCATCAAGGCGACGGAGGGCCGTTCGTACGTCAACCCCAGACTCGCGGCCCAGACCGAACGCGGCCGCGACGCCGGGCTCGTCGTCGGCTTCTACCACTTCCTGTGGCCCGGCAACCTGACCGCGCAGGCCGAGTACTTCGTCTCCAAGGCGCCCGAGAGGAAGGGCGACATCCTCGCCGTCGACTGGGAGACGACGGGCGAGGGCACCCACGCGAGCAACTCGGAGAAGGACCGGTTCATCCGGAAGGTGAAGGAGCTGCGGCCGGACAACCGGGTCATTCTCTACTGCAACCGGAACTTTTGGCTGAACGTCGACACGACCTCGTACGCCGGTGACGGCCTCTGGATCGCCGACTACGTGTCGGCCGGCAAGCCCCGTATCCAGGCCAAGTGGCGCTTCCACCAGTACACCGACGACCCGGTCGACACGAACGTGGCGGACTTCGACAGCAAGGCCGCGCTGCGGGAGTGGGTCGACGGCGCCTACTAGGTGTATTGATCACGAGCGTTGTCAACGCTGGCGGGGCTTGATCATGACGAAGACCTCCGGTGTGGTGGAGCTGTTCAGGACTGCACCGCACGGAGGTCTGCCTGTCCCACCGTAATGCCCGGCTGACTGTTCACGACAAGCGGCTGCTCCTCGAGCGTGTCCGTGCAGGCCGTCCCGTCGCGCACGTCACAGCCGAGATGGGCATCTCGCGCGTCACGGCCCACAAGTGGGTTCGCCGCTGGAGGTCCGAAGGCGAGCAAGGGCTGCACGACCGCTCGGGCCGGCCCCCGACGACACCGCACCGCACCCCGACGGCGACCGAGGCCCAGGTATGCCGGCTCCGCCGGGACCGCAAGCCCGGGCCCGCACGTCTCGGCCCGATCCTGGGCCTGCCCGCGACCACCCACCGGATCCTGACCCGCCACGGCCTGAACCGTCTGGCCTTCCTGGACCGGCCCACCGGAGAGACCATCCGCCGCTACGAACGCGACCGGCCCGGCGAACTCGTCCACGTCGACGTCAAGAAACTCGGCCGGATCCCCGACGGCGGCGGCCACAAGGTCCTGGGCCGACAAGCCGGCCGCGCCACCCGCAGCAACATGGGCTTCGACTACATCCACTCCGCCGCCGACGACCACACCCGCCTCGCCTACAGCGAGATCTACGGCGACGAGAAGGCCTCCACCTGCGCCACCTTCCTCCGCCGGGCCGCCGCCTTCCTCACCGCCCACGGCATCGACCGCATCGAACGAGTCCTGACCGACCTCGGCGCGGCCGGCAAACTCACCCGCGCCACCTGACAGACTTCCTGCACACCTACAACCACCACCGCTGCCACACCGCACTCGGCGGCCACCCACCGATCACCCGCGTGAACAACGCTGCGGGTCAATACACCTAGGGCCTGTCCGGGCCTGACCGGTCGGCCGCGCCGAGTTGGAAGCCGACGCTCCGGACGGTGAGGATCCATCTGGTCGATCCCAGCTTGCTGCGTAGATTGCAGACATGAGTATCGACCGTCCGCCGGGACCAAGAATCGCCCCACACCTCTTGCATGATTCGCGCGCGGGAGACCACGTCCTGCGGATGTGAAGCCAACAGGTGGAGCAGGTCGAACTCCTTGCGCGTCAGCTCGACATGGCGCCCCGCCACGTACACCTCGCGCGCCTCGGTGTCGATACACAGGCTGCCATGGGTCACGACCCCGTCGGCCGGCCGCTCCCCCGCCAGGCTCACGCGGCGCATGACGGCGTCGATACGGGCCATCAGTTCACGGAAGCCGTACGGCTTGGCCATGTAGTCATCGGCCCCGGCCTGCAGCCCGAGCACCCGGTCGAGCTCGCTGTCCCGGGTGGTGAGCGCGATCACAGGCGTGTCGTCCGCGCCTCGAATGGTCCGGCAGACTTCCAGTCCGTCCAGATCGGGCAGGTCGAGGTCGAGGAGTACGAGATTCGCTTCCCGGTAGGCCCGAAGGGCCTCCGCGCCCGTGTCCACGCTCGTGACGCGGTGGCCGTGGCGCTGGAGGCCGCGAATGAGCGGGGCCGCGTCATGCGGGTCGCTATCGACGACCAGCACACACCACCTCTGGACCCCGCCCGAGTCCACTCGGGGCAAGCCGCGCGGTGCGCGCACCTGGTCGCGCCGCCGCGCAGGCCTGTGACCTGTTCGGCGATGCCGTTTCAACGACTCTGTAGTCCGGGTCATGACTTGCTCCGCCCCCTCCGATCGACGCTCACGTGACCAGTGCCGAGATTAAATACCGCACCGAATGTTCTTGTCAAAGCTGCGACCCTGGAAGTAATGTCCAGCTATGAGGGTTAGGGGTCATTTGCGCCCTGCAGGCCACACACCCTCTGCCGCACTCTCCACCTCCCTAGCTTGCACTTAAGTAATAAAACGGGCTTACAGTGCAGGAGGGTGGCGTTCAAAGATTCATGACGGTACTTATTGTTCATGCTGCCGCCCCCTCCCTCACCGGACCCGGAGTCCGCCGCAAAGAGTTCTCCCCGCCCCTGCTGCAGGCTTCGGACCAAGCAGGAGCGCTCGGCCCGCACCCGCACCACCCTGATCCGCTCAGCTGCCGAGCAGTTCGAGCATCACGGCTTCGAAAGAACCCGCCTGAGCGAGGTGAGCGAGGGGGCAGGGGTAACCAGTGGGGCGCTGTACTTCCACTTCAGCAACAAGCAGGAGCTTGCCGACGCGGTCGAGGCGTCCGCCATCCGCGGCTTCTACCGAGCGGCACGGCACACCCGACGAACGCGGGCCGCAGCCCTCGCGCAGCTGATCGATCTTTCGCACGCCTTCGCCGGACTGCTTCGCGAGGACGTGGTCGCACGCGCCGGCCTACGGCTCAACAGCGACGCGACACCGCGCACCCGCCTCAGCCTGCGCCAGGAATGGCAGGGCTGTGTCCAGCACCTGCTGGTGCGGGCGGCCGAGGAAGGGAGCCTTAGCGACGGCGTTTCCCTTCACACGCTCGGAGAAGTGGTGGTGGCGGCGACAACAGGATTCGCCGTGCTCGGAAGAGACAACGGTGAGTGGGTCTCCCGCGAAACGCTCAGAGACTTCTGGCGGTTCTCGCTTCCCTGCGCGGCCGTGGCCGACGGCAGGCCGGCCACGGACTGAGGAATGACTCCCGCAATCAATGTCCGCATGCTGATATAAGGAGCTGGAGTGACGAGATACCTATTGTAGAGTGCAGTGCCTGACACTAGCAGTTGGCCGACGTCATAAGGGTGTGCCACGTTGGACAGGAATTCTGAAGCACTTATCGCCTGCCCCATCCGACTCGATCCCCGCGGCAGCGATCCGCACGCCGAAATCCGGGACGTCCGACGCCAGGGCCCGTTAACCCGGGTCATGCTCCCCGGCGAGATTCCCGCCTGGTCAGCGACCAGCCAGAACGCCATCAAGGAGTTGCTGACGGACCCACGCGTCTCCAAGGACGCGGAACAGCACTGGCCCGCCTGGATGAGCGGCGAAATACCCGCTGGGTGGCCGCTCTCCCTGTGGGTGTCCGTGCGCAGCATGATCACCGCATACGGCGACGACCACAAGCGTTTGCGCAAACTCGTCGCCAAAGCCTTCACCGCACGCAACGTCACCGGCCTGCGCCCACGCATCGAAGCGATAACGGAATCACTGCTTGATCAGCTCGCCACCACGCCCGCCGGTGCCGTAGTGGATCTACGCAAGAACTTCGCCGCGCGTCTCCCCGCTCAGGTCATCTGCGAGCTCATCGGCATACCTGAAGAAGTACGCGATCGACTGCAGGAAATGATTGGCCTGACGTTCCTCACGTCGATTTCGGCCCGCGAAATGGAAAGCAACACGAACGCTCTCTATTCTTCTTTGGCGGAGCTGGTCGAGGTCCGGCGCATCACCCCGGCGGACGACTTGGTGACTCATCTCATCGCAGCGCGCGACGAACAGGACGGGGCACTCAGTCAGCAGGAGTTGGTGGACACCCTGCTGCTCGTCATCTCCGCGGGCTACGAGACGACGGTGAACCTCCTGGATCACGCCGTGCACTGCCTGCTGCGGCACCCGGACCAGCTGGCTTCGGTATGGGCCGGCCGGGCCGGCTGGGACGACGTGATCGAGGAGACCCTGCGTCTGGAAGGAGCCGGCTTCCACGTACCGCTGCGCTACGCCGTTGAGGACATCGCCATAGGCAGTGTGGTGATCGCCAAGGGAGACCCCATCCTCGTCTCACCGGCCGGCGCGGGACGGGACCCGGAGATCCACGGCGAGAGCGCCGACGAATTCGACGTGACGCGAGTGACGCGACGCGACCACATCGCCTTCGGGCACGGGGTCCACTACTGCCTCGGCGCGCCGCTGGCCCGGCTCGAGGCAGTGGTCGCCGTGCGGGCCCTCTTCGAGCGTTTCCCCGACCTCCGGCTCGCACATCCGGAGAGACGTCTGGCACTCCTGCCCACCTTCATCTCCAATGGCCACCAGGAGCTTCCCGTCCTGCTGGGCGACGTCGACTGAGCAGACCGGCCGAGAGGGCCTCTCCCCGGTGTCTGGAAGGGACGGCCCTCTCGGCCGGCACCGCCGGTTCAGACCCTGAGCGCCGGGCTGCCCTCCTCCGCGAAACAGTGGGCATGGGCCGACGCCCAGACACGGTAGCTGCGCGGTGCGCTGCCGGTGAGCGCGCTCACCGAATCGCTCAGCAGGGACTTCCCGCCGGCCAGTTGGAGGTCCGCGCGCTGTAGCAGCGCGTCGGCCAACGGACGGGAGTGTCGTGCGCGCAGGACGCGCCCGGCCTCGAAGCGGCTCATCTCCCGGAACATCAACGGGCGTCCCAGTACGGCGGAGAGGATGCGCGTCTGCTGACGGGCGGTCAGCGTCTCAGGGCCCGCCAGGGTGTAACACCGTCCACGATGCCCCGGCTCGGTCAGCGCCCGCACGGCCACCGCGGCAACGTCGCGGGGATCGACCGGCGCGTTCGGGGCGTCCCCGTACAGCGCGCTGACGACACCGTGCGAGCGGATGTCCGAGCACCAGGACAGCGTGTTGGACATGAACGCCCTCGGCCGCAGCAACGTCCACGCGATGCCGGATGCACGGACCGCCGCCTCGTTCCGGCGCTGGCGACGGGTCACGGCGTCGTCGACGTCGTCGTCGACCACCGCGGCCGACAGCTTGACCACATGCTCGACTCCGGCACGGCGGGCCGCCTCCAGGAAGCGCTCGTCGTGCGGTTCGGTGAAGTGGTTCGTCACCAGGAACGCGGCACGAACGCCGCACAGCGCGCGTTCGAGGGACGCGGTGTCCCGGTAGTCGCCGCGGACCACCTCGGCGCGTGGTCCGGCCACTGCGCAGCGCCGTGGCTCCCGCGTCATCACGCGCAGCCCGTGCCCGGTGGCGAGCCGCTTCGCCACCTCCCCGCCGACGGTGCCCGTGGCACCGGTGACCAGAATCATCGGGCCCTCTTCGGACAGCGCGCCGTGAGGGTGGCCACGAAGGCCACTTCGCCGTCCTGGCGGCCTTCGACCGTGACCCTCGTCCCGTCCGGTCCGGCCGTGGTCAGGTCCTCCAGCCGGATCCACAGCGGACCCCCGAACTCCGCGTAGCGGTGGAAGGTGTTCGTCCCCGCGCACGCCCTGAAGGCCGCCCGCCCGATCGCCGTATGGGCCGCCTGCCGAGCGGCCTCGATGAGCACCATGCCGGGGATGTGATCCTTGAGCCCCTGGTAGAGCGTGCTGTGCCCGGTGTCCACTCTCAGCTGCCACCGGTCGGCCCGGGCCGTCGGTACCAACAGCACGTCTTCCGGGCGAGTACGGCCGACCCACTGATGCGGGACACCGTTCTCGGGTGGCGGCAGCGGACTCCGCCGCAGACGGTCGCCGCGCACCCGGCAGTACGCCCGCGCGCTGAGTATCTCGATGCGGCTGCTGCCCGTTCCGGCGGTCCGACCATTCCGTCGGACCGTCAGGTCACTGCGCATCCCCGCGAGCCGGCCACCGCGCCGAGTGATCTCGGAGAAGGCCACCTCGATGTCGATCCGGTCTCTCACCTCGACAGCGAGGCATTCCGGGCTGGCCGTATAGTCGAGCGACCGCATCAAGAAGTGACTGTCGAGCGGGACACCGTATGCGGCGTGGCTGAGCAAAATCGTACTCTGACGCATGGATTCCACCAACAGCAGCGGATCGTGCAGGCCGTCCACAGGTCCGAAGAAGCGGTGCGACCGGGGCCAGACCCCGTCGACCCGGAATCGGTCGCCCCCCAGCGACGCCCACGCCGACGGCACGACGTCCTCCGGTCTGACCCGGTGAACCCATTCCATGGGCAGACCCGTACGCGACTCTTCAGCTGTATATGCAGCGCTCGTCACGCTCCACACCCCCACCTGGCTCGGCTGCCCCCCATGAGCAGCGCGCGGTTAAGTTACGTACTCAAAGGTATTTTTCACAACCCACTCTCCCGAGTGATCTGTTTCACTTTCTCGTCGGCAAGCGTTTTCGCAGGTCGGAGGCATCCCGTCCGGTTTCCATGGGGGCGCAACCGTGGGCACATCGGCTGAGGATCGACCCGTACAGAGGGCTCGCATACCGTAGAGACGGAAATCTTTCGCGAGAATTCGTACGCTGACGTCGTTTTTACGACCCAGGGCGTGACGAAGGGCAGGAACACAGTGGCCAAGCAGGATCGATCAGTTCGTACCCGACGGAAGTTGCTGGAGGCAGCAGCGGCGATCTTCGAGCGTCGCGGGTACGAGGCCACCACGGTGAGCGAGATCGCCACCACCGCCGGCACCACCAAGGGGGCCGTCTACTTCCACTTCAACGGCAAGGAAGAGATCGCCCAGATCATCCTCGGCGAACAACAGCAGGACGGGGAGCCCGCGCTCACGCCTCAGCCGGTCAAACTGCAGGAGATCGCCGACTCCGCCATGGTGCTGGCCGAACGTCTGCGGACCAGCCCGCTGGTCCGGGCCAGCATCCGCCTCAGTCTCGACCCACAGGCCGAGGATCTCGACCGTGGCGGCGCGTTCCGTATCTGGTCCGACTTCAACCTGGCCATACTTCAGGAGGCACGCCGGCGGGGCGAGCTGAGGCCCCATGTCGACCTGGCGGCCACCGCCGAGCTCTTCGTGGGGACCTTCGCGGGACTGCAGCAGATGTCGCAGCTGGTCGCCGGGTATGCCGATCTTCCCGAACGCCTGTCGGTGTTCCTGAGAGGCATCATGCCCAGCATCGCGGAGCCCGTCGTCCTCGGAGCCCTGGATCTCAGCGCCCAACGGGGCAAGCACCTCATCGCCACGGCCGAACAGGGATCCGACCCCGAGCCCCGTACATGACGGTGCGAGCCGGAGGAAGGGCCCCGTTCCGACAAACGGAACGGGGCCCTTCCAGGCACCGGGCCTGAGATGATCCGGCGGGGGATTGCGGAGTCAGCTCGCGACGCGGCGCGTTCGACCCCCGGAACTCAGTCGTTGCCGGGACGCTTCGCGGGGAAGGCGTGCCTGCGTGCGGCGACCACCACGAGCAGTACGGGGAGCAGCAGCGCGAGGACGCTCCAGGGGAAGGACTTGGCGCCCAGGCCGTCCAGGAGGATACCGCCCACCGCGCCGCCACCCGCCATGAACGAATTCCAGGTCGTGACCAGCAGCGCCTGCCCCCGGTCGCCGCCGGCGTCGGTGACGGCCGTCTGCAGCAGCGTTGTCACACCGCCCCAGCCCAGCCCCCACAGCACCATCGCGACATAGATGACGATCAGGTTGCCCCCGAGAACGCCCAGCAGGACCGCCGCGACGATGAACAGAGAGGTGCTGGCGATGGTCAGCTGGCGCAGCCTTCGGTCGACCAGGGCTCCGGTGATCAAGATACTCACGACGGAGGCGATACCGAACACCAGGAGGACGGTGTCCCTGGCGTCTCCCACCTCATAGGCGTCAAGGAAGGTGGCGATGTAGGTGTAGAGGACATTGTGGGCCAGCACATACGCCGCGACGACGAACAGCACTGCCACCACACCGGGCAGGGACAGGGCCTTCAGGATCGGTTCACGGGCTCCGGCCCGTTGGCCCGGGTGAGCCGGAACGCTGGCGGAGATCCACACCAGCAGGGCGACGCAGACCACGGCCACCAGGCCGAACGTGAGACGCCAGCCGAAGAGCCCACCCAGGAAGGTACCGACCGGAATGCCCAGGGACAGAGCGAGCGGTACACCGGCCATGGTCAGGGCGATGGCACGGCCCTGGAGGTGGGGCGGGGCCAGCCGGCGTGCGTAGCCCACGAGTTCGGCCCACACCGCGGCCGCCGCCACACCGGCGAGGAGGCGGAACACCATGGTCAGCGCGTAGCTGGACGACACGGCCGTGACGACGTTGGCGACGGCGATGACCGACACCGCCAGGAGCAGGAGGTTCTTGCGCCCCCAGGCGGATGTGACGAAGGACAGCGGGATGGCGGACACCCCTGTGGCGATGGCGTACACCGTCAGCGCCTGGCCCATCATGGCCTCGCTGACCGACATGTCGCGGGCCATCTCGGGAAGCACGCCCGCCGGGAGTGCCTCGGTCAGAATCCCGATGAACGCTGCGGTGGCCAGCGCCAGAAGAGGAGACAGGGGGAGCTTCTGCGTCTTGGCTGCGACGGGGCCGTCGCCCAGCAGCTCTGCTTGGGAAGTTGACATGGCTGTATCCTGAAACCCTCACATTGATGTGAATGTCAAATGGACGCGAAACGGGGTCGTGCACATGCGAATCGGCGAACTCTCCGAGCGCACCGGAACCCCTCGGCGCCTGTTGCGCTATTACGAGGAGCAGGGCCTCCTCGTCCCGGGCCGGTCGCCGAACGGCTACCGGGACTACGCCGAAGGGTGCGTGGACCGGGTGCTGCAGATCCGCGGCCTGCTGGAGGCCGGGTTGCCGACGAGGATCATCAAGCAGATCCTGCCGTGCATCGACGACCCCAGGGCCATCCATGTCTCCGACGCGACGGCAGCGACGATCGCCGTGCTGGAGCGTGAACGGGACCGCATGGCGGACCGGATGGCGTGTCTGTCGCGCAGCCACGAGGCGATCTCTCAGTACCTCGAAGCCGTACGCCGAACGCGGCAGCCCGGAGTGGTGCGGCCGACCAAACCCTACGAGGCCGCCGTGCCCGCGAGCGGAGCCGCTTGACGGCGGTCGTACCGGACCGTGTTGTCGAGCACGACACCGTGGCTGGCCACGTCGATGACCATGCGGTCACCGTCGTCGATGCGGAACCCGTCGTGGTACGTCGCCTTGTCCGCACCGAGGAACAGGTAGTTCACCAGGCCCGGCCGACGCAGCATCGGGTACGAGAACAGGTAGTCGGTCATGTCCGGGAACCGATGGAAGATCGAGTCGGCGCCGCAGGAGAAGTCCCCCTGCCACACCGTCTCGCCCCCACGCTCGACGCTGACCCGGCCGGTCGCCGTCCGGGGCGCAGCGCCGAGAAACAGCCATGGAGTCACGGATGTCTCGCAGAGCTTGGCGTACGGGGTCCAGGCCCAGCGGTTCTCGAGGTGCAGACCGATGTCGTTCAGGTCGTTGCCGAAGGTGTACCCGGCATAGTGCGGGTTCCCCTCGTCGTCGTTGACGTAGACCAGCACGACCTCCGGCTCCTCGAGCAACCAGATCGGATCGGCCGGGGTCGTCAGGGGCTCGCCGGGCATCCGCAGCCACGAGCCGAATCCCTTTATGTAGTAGTTGGGCGGTGTGAACGGCTCGTCCGGCTCCGGGGCCCGGTCGAACTTGGACCGATGAGTTCCCATGAACCCGTTGACGAGGGAGTTGTTCGTGCTCGTCGGCAGCAGCGGCGGCAGGAAACGCAGTTCCGGGTCGCCGGCGCTCACCGAGACGGTCTCCGGGCGCGAGCCGACGTGCTCGACCAGGTCCCGCTCGCCGCTGGCCACGACGGCGGCGAGCAGCTCACCGTCCTCCACGGCGTACAGCGTGTGGGGCTTGCCGGCCTCCGGGATGCCGATCCCGGCGTACCGGCGCCCCTTGTAATCGCATTCGAAAAGGATGGACATGACCGCGGCGACCTCCTGGGTCGTTGTCGTGGACGTACATGGCACGGCCCGGTCAGGGCCGGAGTGCTGGTGGAAGGGGAGGTTCACACCGGCCGATCGTGCTCGAACGGGGCGGCGGACGCTCCGCAGAGTTCACCGAGGACCTCGTCGAGGCGGGTCAACGAGGCCGATATCCAGGGGAGGCGGAGGGGATCGGCAGCGAGCAGTGCCTCGGCACGCTCGGCGTCGCTGTCGCCGTACAGGCGGCTTGTCGCAACCCTGATCCGCAGCGGCCGGGCGTCCTCGCCGAACGCCGTGCCCGCCAGCACCCCCACGCCGTACCGCTCGCTCAGCAGGGCGGTGAGGTCGTCGCTGCCGTCGACGCCGAATGTCTCGACGAGGTGCTCGCGGAGCGGTTCGAAGTCGGGGTAGAGGTAACAGGTCGCCCGTACCGGCGCCAGCTTCGCCCCGATGGCGACGAAACGCTCGGCGACCGCGCGCACGACGGTCTCGTGGAGCCGCCGGGCCGCGGCGATGTGCGCAATCACCTCCGGTGGCTCCCGCAGGGCATAGGCCGCGGCCTCCTGCACGGGTGCCGCGGTCGACGACCAGATCTGACTGGCGACGGCCACCAGCCGGGTGTGAGTCCGCCGCCCCAGGGCGCTGTCGGGGAGGCGCGCGA
Organism: Streptomyces sp. AC602_WCS936; assembly: GCF_019049125.1. NCBI lineage: Bacteria > Bacillati > Actinomycetota > Actinomycetes > Kitasatosporales > Streptomycetaceae > Streptomyces > Streptomyces sp. AC602_WCS936. Next base: position 213,059 of record NZ_JAGMUF010000021.1, read on the forward strand.
CCCCGATCCGCCAGCCGCCGAGAGCCAGGTTCTTGGTCAGACCGGTGGTGACCACCGTACGCTCGGGGGCGAACATGGCGGGGGACGCCACCCGCTCGGCGGTGCCGAAGACCAGGTCACCGTAGATCTCGTCGGAGACGATGAGCAGATCCAGCTCCCTGGCCACCTCCCCCAGCTGCTCCACGGTCGCCGGCGCGGCGACGGTTCCGGTCGGGTTGTCCGGCAGAGTGACCACCACGCACCTCGGGTCCCGGCCGGCGCCTCGGGCGCGCAGCACTGCCTCGCGCACCGCCGACGGGTCGGGCACTCCCCCCTCCCCGGGACGAGTCCGCACCGGGACCGGCCGGACCCCGGCCAGTTCGGCCTGTGCCGCATAGCTGACCCAGCTCGGGACGGGCACCACCACGTCGCCGCCGATGGCACGCGTCAGCGCGAACAGGAGCGGTTTGCTGCCCGGCCCGCAGACCACGGAGTCAGGGCTCGTGACGAGGCCTCGGCGGGACCAGTAGCCCGCCGCCGCGGCGCGCACCGGCAGGCTCCCGGCCACTGGGCCGTAGGCGTTGAGCCCCGCCGCGGCCGCCAGCCGTTCGCGCAGTGCGGGCAGGACCGGCAGCCCGACCTCCCCGCTGGCCAGGGACAGCACCTGCTCCCCCGCCAGCCTGCGACGGGCCAGCGCCTCATCGGCGGCGAGCGTCGCCGACATGTTCACCGGCGCTGTTTCGGGCATGTTGGACTCCCACGGGACGGTTCGGTGACCACGGCGCTCGCTGCGCCGGGTGGTGGACGGGGTGGCCGGTCAGGGCCCGGCGTACCGCTTTCGAAGTTCGACCTTGCGCACCTTGCCGGTCAGGGTCTTGGGCAAGTCGTCGACCAACTCCAGCCGGTCGGGCAGGAAGCGTTCGTCCTGGTCGAAGTCACGCAGATGACCGCGGATCTCCTCGAGCGTCGGATGGTCCGCCCCGCTGGGGACAACCACACCGAGGATCAGGTCGTCCAGCCGGCCGGTGGGCCCGACGACGGCGGCCTCGGTCACCTTCGGGTGACGGGCGATGATCGCCTCCAGCTCGGCCATCGGTACCACGATGCCGTCGCGCAGGATGGTGTCCTTGGACCGGCCCAGGATTCTGATGCCGCCGCGGCCGTCCTCTCGTGCCACGTCGCCCGTGTCGAACCAGCCGTCCACGGTGAGTTCGGAATCGAAGGCGTCCTGCTGCTTGTAGTAGCCGAGCGCCTGCGAGGCACCGCGCACCCGCAACCGTCCCACCGAAGCCCGTTTGCCGGCGTCGTGGCACTGGTCGATGCGTATCTCCATCGAGTCGATGGGCCGTCCGTGGCTGTGCGCCGCCCAGTCCTGGTTGTAGTCGAGGCGGCTGATGGTGACCGGGCCGAACTCGGACATGCCCCACACCGAGTAGGTGCGCGCGCCGAACGTGTCGCGCAGCTCGTCCACCAGTTCCTGGAGGACCGGTGCCGCGCCGGTGACCGTGTGGCGGAGGCTGGACACATGGTGCCGCTTCGCCTGCTGGGCCGCAGCGACACCGGAGAGCGTGGGCGGCGGCCCGTACAGCAGCGTGGCACCGTAGCGTTCCACCAGGTCCAGCAGACTGGCGTGGTCGGGACCGTCCTGGAAGGCGACCGTCCCACCGAGCATCACCCCGGCGAGGACCCCCTGGCCGAAGCCCGAATAGTGCACCAGTGGCGTCGTGACGGCGGCCACCAGGTCGTCGCGCAGCATGAAGGTGTCCACGTAGCCGCGCACGCCCGAGTGAACCGTGTTCTGGCTGTGCACCACGCCCTTGGAGAAGCCCGTCGTACCCGAGGTGAACAGCACCACGAACGGCTCGTCGGGCCGCAGCTCGCGGCCTTCGAGGTCGCCCATGTGCTGCTTCTCCCAGTGGGCGGAGACGAAGTGGTCGTGGAAGTCGACCGTGCCCGCCGGCGCATGGCCGCCGACCACCACTACGTGTTCCAGGGGGAGTTCGGAGCGCAGGGCGCTCACGGTTTCGGCCAGCGGACAGCCATCCCACTCCGGGAGGGTGATGCACACCCGGGCCTCGGTGAGTGCCAGCCGATGCCGCAGCTCCTGCTCCTGACACACTGGGGCGACCGGGCAGATGACGGCACCGACCGCCATGCAGGCGAACATCAGCGGCACCATCTCCCACCGATTCGGCAGCTGCACGGCGACCACGTCGCCGCGCCGTACGCCCAGTTCGAGCAGAGCACCCGCGAACCGGTCGGACAGCCGCACCAGTTCCGCGTAGTCGAGCGTGTCCGTGCGGGACTCGTCCAGGCGGCGGCCCGCGATGGCGAGCTTGCGCGGCCGTACGCGCGCCTGGTGGCGCAGATCGTCGAGGAAGGTCGCGTCGCGCCACCAGCCCCGCCGCCGGTATTCGGCCATCCGGTCCGCGGCCGAGGCGGTGGCCAGGTAGGAAGCGGTCGTCGTCATCGCAGCAGGTCCTTGCGGCGGGACTCCAGCAGCTCCGGCAGCGGGTCACCGGCGCGTGCGGCGGCGATCTCCAGCAGGTCGCGGGTGTTGCGCCGCACCCGGTCGGCGACCCAGTCGAACACCCATGCCTTGCGCGCCTCGGCCGGGAGACCGAAGGGGACGACGCGAGTGACGGCCAGGGCGGCCGAGCCGGCGCCGCCGATGTTCGCGATCACGCCGGGCACCAGCACGGAGCCGGAGGCCGCGATCTTCTCCCGCGCCTCCTCGGTGGAACAGATGTTGCCGCCTTCGACCACCAGACCGGCGCGCAGCCGGTGCGCGTTCTCTGCGTTGAGCGCGTGCTTCTGTGCCGCGAGGACGAGCAGGTCGGCGTCGACGTCCAGCCAGGCGTCCGGCTCGCCGGTCACGGTGACGTTCTGCGGCAGGCGGGAGTGGTCGATCCGGCCGAACTCGTCGGTGACGGCGATCAGGTCCGCCACCGGCAGCCGGTCGGCGCTGACGGTTCCCTGGACGTCGGCGACGCCCACGACGACATGGCCCCGTTCCTCCAGGAAGGTCGCCACCGCGCGGCCCACCGCGCCGAATCCCTGCACGACGACCCGGGCCGGTCCCTTGCGACCGCTGGCCTCGAGGGCGGCGACCGCGGCTACGCCGACGCCGTGCCCAGTGCAGTCGATCAGTGGCTCGTAGTAGGTGCGCCAGTCGATCGGCATGTCCGGTACGCCCGGACGAAAACGCGGGTCGTAGCCGGCCTCGTCGAAGAACACGGCGCGGTCGGCCGGCGTTACCCCCATGTCGATGCCGAGATGGATGCCGCCGTGCAGCAGTGGCTTCACTGTACGGCCGAACGTGCGGAAGGTGTCCTCACGGTCGCTGCCGTCGGCGACGATGCCGGCCTTGGCACCCCCGATGCGCAGTCCGGCGAGCGTGAACTTCTGGGTCATGTCGCGAGCGAGTCCCGCGACCTCCTCCTCGGTGACCCCGGGGGTCATGCGCGTGCCGCCCATGGCGAGGCCGTCGACGAGTGTGTCGACCACGACCCAGCCCCTGAGTCCGCCGCCGCTGCCGTGCAGGTGGACACTGAAGGCAGGCTTCTGCGATTCCGGATGTGGCATGGTCAAGTCCTTGATCGAGTGTAGGGAAGTGAAGCGGTACACGTAGCGGCGCGTCGTCAGCGGTAGAGATCCGCGAAGCCCCGGAGGATCTCCCGGCCGTCGCTGCGGAACTCCAGATGGGCCTGCGCACCGAGGATCCGGCCGTCGTCAGACCGCAGAAACTCCACGGGCGCGTGCTCTGACCGGCCGATGGATCGGAACCCGGCGGGCGCCCTCCGCAGGTAGAGGGTGTGACGATGGAACACGGTCACGGTCGGTTTGACGTACGTGAAGAGCGGTTCCTCCTTGTCCACCATGACGTCGTGCCCGCCCACCCGCTGCGGGCCTTCCGTCAGACGGCCGCCCGCCGAGACCGCGAGGATCTGCATGCCACCGCAGATGCCGAAGACGGGAACGTCGGCCTCCATCACGAGGTCGGTCAGGGGTTTGTAGTAGTTCTGGTCGAAGGCCCTGACCTTGGTGCCGCTGAGAACGAGGGCCTGGTACCGGCCGTCGATCCGGGACGGCACGGACGCCGCATCGACCGTGTCGGTGTCCGAACCCAGCTCCTCGAGTCGGGCGCGGAGTTGCTTCAGGGAAAGTGTTCCGTTGTTGACAACCAGGACACGAGGTCTGGCCACGTTGATGCTCCTCAGTTTCGTGTGATGACAGTGCCGGTACGAGCGGCGAGCAGGTCGGTGACCGGGGCACTACCGATGACGACCCGCCGCACACCGCCGTCGAGGGCCTCGCCGGCGGCCCGGAGCTTCTTGCGCATACCGCCGGTCGCGCCCTTGTCGCGGAAGCGAGCCACGTCCCCAGCGCCGATCTCGCGAACCGGCCGGCCGTCGATCAGCAGGTGCGCCACGTCCGTGACCAGGATCAGATCGCTCGCCCCGGTGGCCCCGGCGACCGCGGCCGCGGCCCGGTCCGCGTCGGTGTTCACCTCCTGACCCAACTCGTTGCGGGCCAACGGAGTGACCAGGTACGCGTGGCCCGGCCGCTGGTTCTGCAGCGCGGCAGGGTCGACACCCGTGATCGGGCCGACCAGGTTCTCCACCTCGACGAGTTGCTTGTCCTTCCACCAGAGCCGCTCGGCCTCACCCGCCCTGACCAGCCCGTCGCTGCCGAGCAGACGCTCGGTGACGACACCTCGCCGTCCGAGCCGGCCCAGCACGTCCTCGGCCAGTTCGGCGCTGACCCTGCGGATGTCCTCAATGACCTCGGGCGTGGTCCAGCGGCTCTGGTTGCCGTACCGGTCACGCAGCACGGCCGACGGCTCGCTGTAACGGGGGCTGAGCTTCCTCAGTGGCTTCGACCAGCCATGCACCAGCACCAATGGCCGCTCCTGCGCGTGCCGGGCGAGATCGTCCCACCACGCCTCCGCGAGATCCTCCAGGCAGCTGCCGCCCAGTTTCACGACGGTCGGGGTCTGTGTGTGCGGTTCGTGCGTCACGTCGGCATCACCGGCTGCATGGTCAGGCCCGTCTCCTCGGGCAGTCCGAAACGCTTGTTCAGGGCCTGTACCGCCTGCCCGGACGCGCCCTTGACCAGGTTGTCCAGCGCTGCGAGAACGACGATGCGTCCCCCGTCCGGATCGTGCAGCACACTCACGTCGCAGTAGTTGGAACCGACGACGGCCTGCGGGTCGGGGACGGGGATGAGGGTCTCGTTGTTGCGGCGCACCCGTACGAACCTGTGCCCTCTGTAAAAGCGCAGGTAGGCACGCTGCAGTTCACGCCCGTCGACCTCGTCGTCGGTGAACACGTAGGCGCTGGCCAGCAGACCGCGCACATGCGACACCCCGTACGCGGACATGGTCAGCGAGCCGAGGGTGCCGGGCTTGGCGCCCTGGAACCAGTCACCGACCTCCGCCGCGTGCCGGTGCCCGGTGGGGGCGTACGGGGCGATGGCCCCGTTGCGCAGCGGGTGCAGGTCCGGAACGCGTAGCTGCAGGCCGCCACCACTGGATCCGCTCTTGCCGTCCACCACCACAGTCCTGAGGTCGAGGCCGAGCTCGAGGACGAGCGGTGCGAGGCCCAGGGTGATGGCGGTGGCGTAGCATCCGGGCACCGAGATGAGGGGCGCGTACTCGAGCTCGTCCCCGACCAGCTCCGGAACTCCGTACACGAAGCGGTCGGCCAGCTCACCGGACCGCCCGGCCTGGGGGTACCAGCGTTCGTGCAGCTCCGGCGTGCGGATCCGGAAGGCGCCGCTCAGGTCGATCACGCACGGGACGCGGTCGGCGAGCTTGGCCGCCAGCCGGGCGGACACCGGTGCGGGCGTGGCCAGGAAGACGACGTCGCAGCGCTCGACGACACGGTCTGTCACAACCGGTTCCACGGTGAGCCCCAGGTCGAGCCGGAGTCCGGGGTGCAGCTCGGCAGGACGCCGCCCCGCGCTGGAGTTGCCGCCGAGAAAGGTCAGTTCGAGCTCCGGATGCTGGAGCACGAGCCTGATGAGTTCACCGCCGGCCAGCCCGGATGCGCCGACGATTCCTACCCGGATCATATGAGGGCCTCCTGAACGTGGCGGAGGACGGCGGACGTGATGTCCGCATCCGTGGTGGACGCCACGCCGCGCCAGGCCGGAGCGTGGTTGACCTCGTTGACGAGGTAGCCCGACGGGGTCCTGAACAGGTCGATTCCGTAGAGCCCGGCGCCGAGCCGGTCCACCACCCCGTCCACGATCTTGTGCACCTCGGGGTCGTGAGCCAGGGATCGGCTGCGGTTGCCCAGCGCTGCGTTGCTGCGCCAGTCGCCGCCGGCGCTCTCGAATTCCGCCGCGGCCACGATCTCCCGGCCGATGACCAGGCAGCGGATCGAGCCTCCGCCCAGGTACGGCTCCACGAGGCACGCCTGCTCGAACGCGTGGCCGAGGTCCTCGACGTAGTCGTAGACCGAGTGCGCGAGGTCGCGGTCGCGGACCAGCGTGACGCGCTTGCCCATGCCTCCGTAGACGGGCTTGAGCACAACGGGCGTGCCCAGTTGGCTCAGCGCCCTGTCGAAGTCCTTGCGCGACACGGCGAGCCGGAAGTCCGGGACGGGGACACCGGCCTCACGCAGCACAGCGCGCAGCACCAGCTTGTTCTCGCAGGCGTGTATCGCAGCCGCGGAGTTGAGTGTCCGGGTGCCGTCCGCCTCGGCCAGGGTCGCGATCAGCCCGCCACGGGTGTAGCTGCGGCTGCGCACCAGCACGGCGTCGTACTCCGCGAGGGGCGAGGCGCCCGCCTGGCCGAGACACAGGGACTCGTCGTTGATCCAGTCGATGCGCAGGCCCGCGTCCGGCGCCGACCGGATCAGCCGGCGTTCCTCCCAGCCGACGCGGTCAGCCACGACAGCGATGGTGGTGCCCACCTCACTGGCCCCAGTCGCGCAGCTGAACCTCGACCATCGCGAGCGTGAGCTCGCCACCCTGTATGTCCTCGACACGCAGGGTGAGCATGCATTCGGGGCAGGAGAGCGTCTCGCCCTGGATGATCGGCGGGACGGTCAGGTCGGTCTCGCACTCGGGGCAGACACCGGTAAGTGTGGCGGTGGTCATGACTCAACTCCGTTTTCGGGTGAATGTGGTGGGTGGAGGCGGGGCGCTCGGCCCGTGGTGCCGTCGTCTCAGACGGAGGCCTGGAAGTCGATGGCGGCCTTGCGGATCGTGTCGCGGTCCAGCAGCAGCCGGCCTCCCTCCTCCTGGCGCCGCACCAGCCACGGCGTGAACACGTCCAAGTCGACGAACACGCCGGAGTCCTGCAGCGCCCACCTGACGAGCGGCGCGGTGAGGCGGGTGCGGACGCGCACGTCACGACGGTTGCCGACGAGCTCCGCCGGTACGGTCTCGTACGCCTCCGGGTGCGTCAGCTGCCCCGGCAGTTCGTACGCGAAGGCGTGGGGGGCGGTCGGCCCCGACTGGAACGCGTTTCCGAGACGGGCGCCCGTGAGCGCCAGGCGGGAGAGTTCGGTCAGGTGGGACAGGTCGAAGCGGGTATCGCCGTGAATGACCCGCAGGCTCGTGAGCAGCTCGGCCAGTGGCGCATTGCCACCGCGCTCGCCGATGCCGCCGACGGTCGCCGAGATCCAGCGCGCTCCCGCGCGGACCGCCGCAAGCGAATTGGCCACAGCCATGCCCAGCATGTTGTGCGAGTGGATTTCGATCTCGGAGCCGTCTATCGCGGTGAGATCAGCGATCACCTCCTCCATCTGCCAGGGCGACAGGCAGGCAACGGTCTCCGCCAGCCGGAAGCGATCCGCCCCGGCCTCGAATCCCGCGGTGACGTAGGGGACGAGTCTTTCCTTCGGTGTACGGGCGCCGTCCTCGCCGCTGAACGTGACGTGAAAACCGCGTTCCTTGGCCTGCGCAATGGCCGACCTGGCCAGCGTCTGAAGGAATTTGGGGCTGGGTGACCCGAGCTTCAACTTGGCGTGCTGCTCGGAAGTGGGGATGGAATACATGATGTGCCGCACCCCGAGCCGCTCGGCCTCGTCAAGTGCCTTGGCAACCTGCTGACGGTCGCGGACGACCACGAGCGTCATGCTGCGGTCGGGACCAACTGCCTCGTGCGTCGCGAGCACGAGATCGGCGTCCTTGGAACCGGGGCCGGACACCATGCCGACCTCCACCAGCTCGACGCCCGTCTTGACGAGCAGGTCCGCGATCGCCGAGGCGTCCTTGGGGGCGAATTCAACGCCGGCCATGTGCGCGGAGTCCCGCAGGGTGGCATCCGAAAGACGCGGCAGCCGAACCGGGCCGCCTTCTTCACCAGCGAATTGCATTGCTTCCCTCTCTCTTTCCGGAGGCACATTTCACATCTGCCGTCACCGGCCGTTCAAAACCTTGCCCGAACCGTCGAACGAGGTCAACGGTGAGAATGTCAATGCCTGGCACGCAACGTCAACTTGCGCCAAGGCCCTTGACATTGGTCAATCCGGAACCAAGGGCAAGGAAAATACTCGTCCAATGGAGTCCGTTTACCCACGCTTCAGTTAGTGTCGCAACGCGGAATGCCTCCCCCCATATCAGCGATTCCATTCCTGACTCAAGAATCCCGAGAAAGAGGTAGGTATCATGGCGCTTCCAGAGTCACCGCCCCACAACGGCCCGGACACCGGTCCGCTCGCAGAGACTTCGGGCGCCGCGCTCGCGGCGCGGTCCCGCGCGTGGGCCGGCCGCATCGCCTGGCCCAGCACGAGCCGGCGAGACCACGACGGCCGGTGGGACGCGGGCCTCTTCGACGAGCTCGCGACCGCACCACCCGGTCCGGGCTTCGCGGGCCCCCTGGTCCCACGAGCTCTGGGCGGCGCCGCTCTGACCGCGACGGACGCCTGCTTCATGCTCGAAGGGCTCGCCGAAGGATCACGCGACCCCGGGCTGGCCCTCGCCGTGGCCGTGCACGCCGCTCTCGTGACGGTGCCGATACGCGCGTTCGGCACGGCGCGACAGCGGGAGCGCTACCTGCCCCGGATGGCGTCGGGCGAGTGGACCGGAGCGCTGTCGCTGCAGCAGACCCAGGGAACGGCTCACACCCCCACAGTGCACGCGCGTCCCGCCGGTCCCGGGCAGGACGGCTGGATACTCGGCGGCGCTATCGATCTGGTGGCCGGCGCCCCGGTGGCCCACCACTTCCTGATTATCGCGGCGCACGGCGACGGTGCGTGCACAGCCTTCGTCGTGGACCGCGAGACGCCGGGGCTGCTCGTCACGAACGACGGCCCGGCGGCCATGCCTACCTGCCCGTGGGGGCGCCTGGTCCTGGACGACTGCTTCCTCCCGGACGACGCGGTGCTCGGCACCGTGCACGGCGCCTCGGCCGAGGTCGCGCCCCTGCTCGCAGTGCTGGACTGGGTCTTCACCAGCGCCCCCTGGCTCGGCATCATGAGGGCGTTGATCCGGGACTCCGTCAAGGCCGCCCGTGACCGTCGGCTCTTCGGGCGCCCGTTGTCCCACGACCAGTCCGCCCGCTTCGCGCTGGCCGACCTGACCACCCAGAGCGAGCTGGCCGAGGGCCTGCTGCGCCAGGTCGCTTCCCGCTTCGACCACGGCGGCCGGCCGACTCCGCAGGAGGCAGCCACGGCGCGTTTGTTCACGGCGTCCGCTGCCCGGACGGTCGTACAGGGCGCGGCACGTCTGACCGGCCCCCTTCCCCGTTCGGGCGACGGCCTGATCGAGCGGGCACATCGAGATGTCCTGTTCCTCAGCGAGAGCGGCGGCGGCACCGAAGTGCTGCGGCCGGTGATCGCGGCTGCCCTGCTCGGCCTCGGCTGAAACGGGGAGTTCCTGACATGAAAGGCGACCACGACATGACCACGCTGAGCTTCCCGGGCATCGCGGCCCGGGCCGCCGAGACCGACGCCCTTGCCCGAATACCGGCCTCCAACTGGTCGGACCTCGTCGACAGCGGATATCCGAGACTCTTCCATCCACCGGAGATCGGCGGTTCTGGTGCCGACGCGGCCGCCCAGGCACAAGCCATGGATGCACTGGCCCGCGCCTGCTCGAGCACCTACTGGTCGGTGACGGTGTCCGCGCTCCTGTGCGCCAACCTGATCTCGTCGTACGGCAACTCACGCGACCACGAGCATCTGCTTCGCCCGCTCGTCACAGGGGACCGGCTGGCGTGTTTCGGCATCGTGGAACCGACCGCGGGCAGCGACGCCGGCACCTACCGCACCACGGTCCGCCCCTCCGGGGGACCGGACGGCGGCTTCGTCATCCGGGGCGAGAAGTCTCGGATCACCAACGCCCCGACCGCCGACCTGGCCGTCACCCTCGCGCGCCGCGAGGGACACGAGGACGACGGCGGCCCGGAGTGGTGTCTGGCCTTTGTGAACCTGCACCAACCCGGAGTCCACCGCTACGAGACCCCGCACATGGGCCTGCGTGGCATGCCTTGGGGCGGCATCGTCTTCACTGACGCACACATCCCCGAGCAGAACGTGGTCCCGGTGCCGTTCCAGGCGCTCTCCGACGGCATGACCTGGGGTTGGCTCCTGGTGTCCATCGCGGCGATCGCCACTGCCGAATCGGCACTGACCGCTTCCGTCCGCCACGCCCAGCAGCGTGTCTCTTTCGGCCGCCCGCTCGCCCACATGCAAGGAGTCCAGGCCCAACTCGCCGACTCCCAGGCACAGATCGACGCCGCCCGCGTCCTGGCCCGGCGTGCCGTGCACGAGCGTGTGGCGGGCCGGCCGTCCCGGCAGCTGATCGGCATGCTGAAGATCTACGCCACCGAAATGGCAGTGCAGGTGGCGGCACGGGCCGTCCAGATCCACGGCGCGACAGGCGTGACCCAGGGCCATGAGGTGGAACGCCACTACCGTGACGCCCAGATGAACGTCATCGGGGCCTTCGCGTCAAACCGCCTGCGCGAGCAGCTGGCCGAGGGGCTCGGCCTCGGTCCGGCGGTCTACCGTTCGTTCGACTGGCTGGCCCCCACGGGTCTGCGCCACAACCCGGCCGGCCTGGAGGGTCCGCCACGGCCGGTGAGGGCCGTCGCCTGAGCGCTCGACGGACCGTGCTGCGGCAGACGCGGTCGGCGTGCGCGGGTCTCGCGACCGGGCGACGAAGCCGTCTAGTAGTGCTTCGTTACGTCGGGTGATCTCGCCTGGTGGTGGGCAGTTGCTCCGGTATGAGGTTGGGGGAGGTGGAACGGCTCCGGGGTGAGTTATCGGAGTTCGTTGCCGATGTGTTCGCCTCGGTGCCGCGGCGGGACCAGCGGCGGTGGGGTGCCTGTTATCTGCGGGGTCTGATGCTGGACGGACGGCGCAAGTCGATCCAGCCCATGGCCGAGCGGCTGCCGGACGGGAACATGCAGGCCCTGCAGCAGTTCGTGAATCAGTCACCGTGGGATCCGCTTCCCGTCAGGCAGCGGATCGCCCAGCGGCTGACCGAAGTGGTCACGCCCGAGGTCTGGGTGGTCGACGACGTGTCGTTCCCCAAGTGCGGCACCGCGTCGGTGGGTGTGGCCCGTCAGTACTGCGGAGCGGTCGGGAAACGGGCGAACTGCCAGGTCGCGGTCAGCGTCCATGCCGCCACCGACACCGCGTCCTGCCCGCTGAACTGGGAGTTGTATCTGCCGCGTGAGTGGACGGACGAGCCGGGCCGATGCCGCAAGGCGGGAGTGCCCGATCACGTCGCCCACCAGGAGAAGTGGCGTCTGGCGCTCGGCCTGCTGGACACACTCACCGGCTGGCAGTTGAAGGCGCCGGTCGTAGTCGCCGATGCCGGTTACGGCGTCAGCACCCCGTTCCGGCTCGGTCTCGAGGAGCGAGGGCTGGCCTATGTCCTGGCGTTGACCGGGAAAGAAGTCGCTCGCCCGGAGAATGCCCTGCCGCACCAGCCCGACTATGGCGGGCTCGGTCCGCCGACGCTGCCTCGATACCGCACCCCGCCGCATGCCGTCTCGGTCCTCGCGTCGGAGGCCGGTGACGGCCGGTTCACCGAGGTGACCTGGCGCCGCGGCAGCAAGGGCGTGATGACCTCACGGTTCGCGGTACTGACAGTGCGGCCCGCGGGCAAGCAGTCCCTGGCCGTAGCCCAGGAAGCGGGCGGCGGCCGCAACCGGTGGGACGGCGTCCTGCCCGCCCGGACACTCCTGGTCGAATGGCCGGACGGGCAGGACGCTCCGACGGGCTACTGGATATCGAACCTGCCCGTCACCACACCGGTCACCGACCTGGTGCGGTGGGCCAAGATGCGCTGGAGGATCGAGCACGACTACCGCGACCTCAAGCACGGCCTGGGCCTGGACCACTTCGAAGGCCGCACCTGGCGCGGCTGGCACCACCACGTCACCCTTGTCACCGCCGCCCAGGCCTTCCTCACCCTCCGGCGGCTCGACCCAAAAGCCCATATGCCGGCCTGACCCTCTACCAGGTCCTCGACGTCCTCCAGGACCTGCTGAGGTGCTGGACCGGCACCTGCACCACCTGCGGCCGACCACTCACCACACGCAGAATCAGATCCAGAACCTAACGAAGCACTACTAGGGGCAATGTCATCGCCAAGGGGCGCCCGCCCGGTGACCGGACGGGCGCCCCTCGCGGCGTCGCTACTTGTTCAGGTGCGCCCAGAACTCGTCGAACGACAGCACCTTGTCGCCGTCCAGGTCGCGGCCGGCGATGATCGCCTCGGCCACCGACTCGGTGACGTTCCAGTCGCCGCCCTGGGCCAGCGCGGTCTTGAACTCGGCCGCGGTGATGAAGCCGTCACCGTCCGTGTCGATCCGCTCGAACTGCTTGCGTGCTTCCTCGATGTCCGCCACCGGTCCGCCCCTCATTTCCGTGCTCTGCTCGTCCTGTGGACGCGTCTGACGCAGGTCAGATTAGCTGCCCGTGCGAGCGCCCAGTGCGGCGACCACCCACCCGAACTGCTCCTCGTAGGCGGACGGTGGCTCCACGCCGTTCACGACAGCCGACAGTTCCCGGTAGCGCGCGAGGCGGGTGTTGGTCACCGCGGTGAGGCGTTCCCGTACGGCGGCCGGGTCGGCGTCGCCGATGAGTGTGCGCAGAATGCCCGCGGCCCGGGGCGAGTCCGGTGCGACGCCCTCGCTCAGCGCCTCGTCCGCGAGCCGCACCAGACGGCTCACGAACCACATGGAGGAGCCGGCGGGAACGTCCGGCCCCCGGTCGGCGGCGTTGAACTCGATCATCCGGCGCATCGTCGCCCGGAACTCCGGGTCCTGGATTAGCTCGGCCAGCTCCACCCAGGCGTCCACCTGCTCGGGGGTGGGATCGTCCGGCAGGTCGGCCGCGGCGAAGCGCAGGCGGGTGCGGATGTCGGGGTCGGCGGTGTCGATACCCTCGAAGACCTCCGCCATGAAGTCGTCGATAATGCGTCGCCGTTCGGCGGCGGACAGTCGCGCCAGCTTGTTCATCAGGGTCGTCTCCTCTGCGGTCGAGCCACGTCTCGCCACGGTCGACAACACCGCGCGGGTCACCCGCAGCGACCTGATCTGCGCGTCCAGCGCGCTCACGTGGGCCGCCGCCACCTGTGCGACCGTCTCCTCGCCGGCCAGCACGCGGCGTACGGCGTCCAGACCGAGGCCGAGTTCGCGCAGGGTGCGGATCAGCTCCAGGCGGGCCACGGAGGCGGCGTCGTAGAGGCGGTAGCCGCCCGTGGAACGGGTCACCGGGGGCAGGGCGCCCTCGTCGGACCAGTAGCGGATGGTGCGCACCGTCAGTCCGGTGGCGCGGGCCAGCTCGCCGATGGTCATCAGTACGGTGCCGTCGTCGTTCACGTGTGTGAGCCTGGGCCTTCCAGTGGGTGGAGACTCAAGGAGCGCGGTGTGGCGGAGAGCCTGCGGGACATTCTGGAGGCGGCGGGGCGGGGTGTCTTCCCGGTGGCGGACGGCGGGATCACCGTGGTGCCGCAGCACGGCGACCGGGACGCGGGGGTGATCGCGTTCACGGCGCACTCGGTCGTCTTCACGGACGAGGAGGAGGGGTGGGTGCGCGAGACGCTGGGGGCGCTGCGGTGCGATCCCCTCGCCGCGGCCATGAATTCCCGGTTCCTGAGCGCCTTCGGGGAGCGGGCCGGGCGGACCAACGACACGATCGACGTGCTGCTGACCGGCGCTCCGCTGCCGGGCCGGCCGGAGGTGGTGCTGGAGGAGGTCGGCGATCCCGGGCATCCCCGGGTGGTCTCGGCGGGCAGGCGGCGCGACGGGGTGCGGGTGTGGGCGGCGGACGGCGGGGTGCTGGTGCTGGGCCGCGGGGTCGCCGGGCGGCTGGAGGCCGCGGTGGAGGTGGCGGAGGGGGCGCGGCACCGGGGGCTGGGGCGGCGCCTGGTGGCGGCGGCGCGGCAACTGGCCGGGGGTGAGCCGGTGTGGGCTCAGGTCGCGGCGGGGAACGCCCGCGGTCTGCGGGCGTTCCAGGCGGCGGATTACCGGCCGGTGGGATCGGAGGCGCTGTTCGTCCGCCCGTGAGCGGTGCTCAGTGCCAGGGCTTGTAGTGCGGGTTGCTCTCGCACTCGCTCATGATCTCGGTCTTGGTCTGCCGGTCGACCGGGCAGACGCCGACGATGTACTGCCGCTTGATGCCGCCGGGGAAGGCGACCTCGACCTGGTCGGCCCACTTGTGGGTGTCGCCGATGGTCTTGTTGACGTCGATGCCGCCGGGGGCGTCGATGTAGTAGTTGTAGCCGGACTTGTACCAGGTCTTGTAGAGGTCGTGGTCGTAGGTGGTCGAGACGTACGGCGAGGGCTGGTTGACCAGGACGTACTTCTCGACGTCGTACTGGCCGTCGGTGACGTCCTTGGCGTGGAAGCCCTCCTCGAAGACGACCTGCGGGCCGCGGCTGTCGCTGCGGTAGAGGGTGCCGCAGGTGGTGCGCCAGACCGGCTCGGGCGTGATGCGGTCGAGGTCCACGTCGGGGTCGGCGGCGGCCTTGAGCTTGTCGTCGAACTGGGGGCAGGCGGGGGCGGCTTTCGCGGCGGGCGCCGTCGGCGCGGCCGTCGTCCCGGGGGCCGTGGCGGCCGTGGTGGCGAGGACGGCGGAGAGGGACAGGACGGCGGCGGCGCCCCTGCGGCGCAGGCGAGTGGTGAACATGGGGCCTACGATCCCGGGTGCGGAGCGACAGGCTCCGGATCTTCACCCGTAGGTGGCGTGTCCGCCGAACCACCTTGCTCTCGGCGGAAGATGGGCACTCACCGGCATACTCACCGGCGCCTCACCGGTCGACCACCCGCAGCTCGAACCAGGTCGTCTTGCCGCGCGGCAGCAGGTCGACGCCCCAGCGGTCGGACAGCTTGTCGACGAGGAAGAGGCCGCGTCCGCTGATGTCCGTGTCCTGCACCGGCATCAGGCAGGGCAACCCCCTGGAGGGGTCGCGGACCTCGACGCGGATCCAGCCGGGGCGGCGGCGCATGTGGAGGCCGAAGACGCGGGCGCCGGTGTGCCGCACGGCGTTGCCCACCAGCTCGGAGACGAGCAGGACGGTGTCCTCCGTGACGCGGGGGCCGAGTTGCCACTGACGCAGGGCGATGACCTGGGCCAGTCGGCGGGCGGTGGCGGCGGACTCGGGGCGGGACGGTAACGGAACTTCGCGCTCCGTGGGGTTGCCGAACAACTCCAATGCCTTGAGCGCGTGTTCGTCCTCGACCGCCGGCGACCAGCGCGCCGCGGTCGCACGTCCGGCTCCCCGCGGCTGTTCCGTACCCTCCAGCCCCGCCATGCCCCCATCATGGCCGTCCTCGGGGGGCTCCGGGGCCGTTCCCGGGGAATACACCCCCGCCGAGGCCGGGTCCGACGACGGTCGTTCGGCATATGCCGCAGGCAGTTCGGGACCGCGAACAACCCCACTGACCTGCACGGACGGCTCGGCCCGAGACAAGCGACGGACTCCCTCGACAAGACGCGCTTAATGGTGCGTTAAGGCTCCCATAAACCGCCCCATCGAGGGACCCGGATGAGACACCGCGTCAATTGCAAGTGGACCGGCCGGACTTCCGGCGACGGATGCGTGAACGTCCGCTAGAGGAACTTCGCCTTCCCCGGTCCCTCTTCCACGAAGCTGCGCATCCCGCGCTCGCGGTCCTCGGTCGCGAACAGGCCCGCGAACCAGTTCCGCTCGACGGCGAGGCCGGTCTCGATGTCCGTCTCCAGTCCGGTGTCGACGGCCTCCTTCGCCGCGCGCAGCGCGATGGCGGGGCCCTTGGCCAGCCGGGCGGCCCAGGCGTGCGCCTGCTCGTAGACCTCGGCGGCCGGTACGACGCGGTCCACCAGGCCGAGTGCCAGCGCCTCGTCGGCCTTCACCTGGCGGCCGGTGAAGATGAGGTCCTTGGCCTTGGAGGGGCCGATCAGCCGGGACAGCCGCTGGGTGCCGCCCGCGCCTGGGATCAGGCCGAGCAGGATCTCGGGCTGGCCCAGCTTGGCGTTCTCGCCGGCGATGCGGAAGTCGGCGCAGAGCGCGAGCTCGCAGCCGCCGCCGAGGGCGTAGCCGGTCACCGCCGCGACCACCGGCTTGGGGATGCGGGCCACGGCCGTGAAGGAGTCCTGCAGGGCCCGGGAGCGCGCGATCATCGCCGCGTGGTCCATCACCTGCATCTCCTTGATGTCCGCGCCCGCCGCGAACACCTTCTCGCCGCCGTGGATCACCACGGCGCGCACGTCGTCGCGGCGGGTGACCTCCTCGGCGAGCTCCTTGAGCCGGTCCTGGGTGGCGACGTCCAGCGCGTTCATGGGCGGGCGGTTGAGGCGCAGCGTTCCGACACCGTCCGCGACTTCCAGTTCTACGGTCATGCCAGCAGGTTAACGGCCACTAACGACGTCGGCCCCGGTGCCGTACCTCACATCGAGGATCGCGGACACCGGGGCCGTACGCGGATGGAGGCTACGCCTTCCACTTCTCCCAGGACATGTTCCAGCCGTTGAGGCCGTTGTCCGGGGCGATGGTCGCGTCGTTGCTGTTCTTCACCACGACCACGTCGCCGATCATCGAGTTCTCGAAGAACCAGGAGCCCGGCGCCTTCTCGTCCCAGCCGCCGCGCACGTCGCGCAGGCCGATGCAGCCGTGACTGGAGTTGCGGTTGCCGAAGGCGTCGCCGCCCCAGTAGTTGCCGTGGATGAAGGTGCCGGAGGTGGACAGGCGCATGGCGTGCGGGACGTCCTTGATGTCGTACTCGCCGCCGTAGCCGACGGTCTCGCCGTTCATGCGGGTCACGGGGAGCCGCTCGGTGATGACCATCTGGCCGTTCCAGGTCTCGTAGCCGGGCGCGCCGGTGGTGACCGGGATGGTCTTGATCGTCTTGCCGTCCCGCACCACCTTCATGGTGAGCTTCTTGGCGTCGACCACGGAGACCTGGCTGCGGCCGACGGTGAAGGAGACGGTCTTGGCCTGCTCGCCGTAGACGCCGTCGCGGCCCTCGACGCCGTCGAGGTTGAGGTCGACGGTGACCTTGGTGCCGGCCTTCCAGTACTTCTCCGGGCGGAAGTCGAGGCGGTCGTTGCCGAACCAGTGGCCCTCGACCTCGACGGCCGGCTCGGTCTTGATGCGGATGGCCTTCTCGACGTCCTCGGGGTTGGTGATGCCCCGGGTGAAGCGGATCGAGAACGGCATGCCGACGCCGACCTTCGAGCCGTCCTCGGGGGTGAAGTGGCCGATGAAGGTGTTCTCGGGCGTCAGGGTGGTGAAGCGGGAGTCCTCGGCGGCCGTGCGGCCCTCGGAGTCCTTGGCGACCGCGTGCACGGTGTACGTGGTGGCGGCGGCCAGGTGGGTGGACGGCGTCCAGGTGGCGCCGTCCCCGGATATCTTGCCGTCGACCTTCGCGCCCTCGGCGTCCTTGACGACGACCTCGGTGAGCTTGCCCTTGGCGGCGCCTATCTTCAGGGCGCCGCTGGTGTCGACGGCCTTGGCCCCGTCCTTCGGCGCGATGCTGACGACGGCCTCGGACTGCTTGCTCTGTGCCGCCGTGGAGTCCTTGGCGTTCTTGCCGTCGCCACCCGCCCCGGCGCCGGAGCCGGAGCCGGAACCCGACCCGCCGCAGGCGGTGAGTGTCAGCAGCACGCCCAGTGCCAGCGCCGGCAGTGCCCTGCCGCGTCCCCTGCCGCCCCGCCCCCGGGCACCCGCCGGCGACGCCCCCGATATCGGACGCACGTTCAACTTGTCTCCCCTCGCCGGGCCCGATCCGGCCCGCGCCCCAGTGCGCCGACGCGCACGGGCGCATCGTAACCGCAGGCCAGCGGCTCAGGGGACAAGGGAAATGTCACCGTTCCGTACCGAGTTGGCGGCCACCCCGGCGGGGGCGCGCCGGGGTCACTTCACCGCGCTGCCCGCCTTCCACTTCTTCCAGTTCATGTTCCAGCCGCCGAGTCCGTTGTCGGGGGCGACCGTCTTGTCCTTGCTGTTGACCACCTCGACGACGTCGCCGATGAGGCTGCGGTCGAAGAACCAGCCCGCCGGGGTGTCGGACCCGCCGCCCTTGACGTCGCGCAGTCCGACGCAGCCGTGGCTGACATTGGCCCGGCCGAAGGTGTCGGCGGGCGCCCAGTAGTTGCCGTGCAGGAAGGTGCCGGAGCTGGTCAGGCGGATGGCGTGCGGGACGTCGGGGATGTCGTACTCGCCGCCGAAGCCGACCGTGCGGCTGTTCATGCGGGTGACGTCGAGCATCTCGGTGATGACCATCTTGCCGTTGTAGGTGGGGGTCTTCGGGGCGCCCGCGGTGATCGGCACGGTGGTGACGAGGGTGCCGTCCCGGCGGACCTCCATGGTCCGCTTCGCCGCGTCGACGAGGGAGACCTGGCTGCGGCCGACGGTGAAGGAGAACGTCTTGTGCTGGAGCCCGTAGATCCCCTTCGCGCCCTCGACGTCGCGCAGGTTCAGGGCGACGGTGACCTTCGTGCCGGGCTTCCAGTATTTCTCGGGGCGGAAGTCGAGGCGGTCCTTGCCGAACCAGTGGGGGCGGACCTCGACGGAGGGCTTCGCGGTCACCTCGACCGCGCGTTCGACGGCGGCGCGGTCGGTGATCTCGTCGCTGAACTGCAGCGAAACGATCATGCCGGTGCCGACGACGGAGCGGTTCTCGGGGGCGACGTAGGCGATGAAGCGCTCGTCGGGGACGTAGGTGGTGAAGGTGGTGTGCCGGGCGGAGCGGCGGCCGTGGCCGTCCAGGGCGACCGCGTCGACGGTGTACTTGGCGGCCAGGGCCAGCCGCTCGTCGTCGGGTTCCCAGCGCAGTCCGTCCTCGGAGATCCGGCCGGGGACCTCGGTCTGCTGCGCGTCCTGCGACTTGACGACCTTCACCGACTCCAGCCGGCCGTCGGGCACCCGCACCGACAGCTTCTTCTCATCCGGCCGGACGGCCTTGCTCCCGTCGTCCGGGGTGATGCGGATGACGTCCTCCGCGGCGGGTGGTTTGCCGAACATCTCGCCGATGTCCGAGCCGATGCCGCCGCCGTCGGAGGTGCATCCGGCGGCCCCGGCCAGCAGTCCTGCCCATGTCAGTACGGCGGCCCAAACGGTCGCCGCGCGCCGTGCGCGCCCATGTACGTGCCTCACATCCACCCGTAACGACCGGTCCGCCCTGGGGAAACGTGAGTGCGAGCCATGCGGTGGGCAGAACTGTGGGGAGGACCACGAGCCGCGGGAGGCTGACAGGTGTCCAGCGCAGCCGAGCAGGAGGCGGTGGCCGGGGAACAGGCCGCCGAGGACGGGCCCGCGCGCCCCGCCGTCGTGGTGAACGGCGCACGGCGTGCCGCGCCACCGCCCGCCGTGCCGGCCTGGCCGGGGACACCGGTGCCGCTGGGCGCCCGGTTCCGGACCGGCCCGGACGGGGTGGCGGGGACGAACTTCGCGCTGTGGGCGGGCGGGGCGGAGGCGGTGGAGCTGTGCCTGTTCGACGAACAGGGGGAGGAGGGCCGGGTGCGGCTGACCGAGCTGACCCACGAGATCTGGCACGGCTTCGTGCCCGGTGTACGGCCCGGACAGCGCTACGGCTACCGGGTGCACGGCCGCTGGGACCCGTGGA
Source organism: Streptomyces sp. AC602_WCS936 (assembly GCF_019049125.1). Lineage (NCBI taxonomy): Bacteria > Bacillati > Actinomycetota > Actinomycetes > Kitasatosporales > Streptomycetaceae > Streptomyces > Streptomyces sp. AC602_WCS936. The sequence goes on from NZ_JAGMUF010000021.1 coordinate 233,055, forward strand.
CCGGCGCCCGCTGGAACCCGGCGAAGCTGCTGCTCGACCCGTACGCGCGTGCGGTGGACGGTGACTTCTCACTGCCCGCCGAGGTGTACGGGCACGTGCGCGACTGGCCGGATCAGCACGTGGCGGACACCGTCCGCGACGGCCGGGACTCGGCGCCGTACGTCCCGAAGGGCGTGGTCGTCCATGACGACGACGACTGGTCGGACGACCGCCGGCCCAAGACCCCGTGGGCGGACTCGGTCATCTACGAGCTGCACGTCAAGGGCTTCACCAAGCTCCACCCGGACATCCCGCCCGAGCTGCGCGGCACGTACGCGGGGCTCGCGCACCCGGCGGCGATCGGGCACCTGACGCGGCTGGGCGTGACGGCGGTGGAGCTGCTGCCGGTGCACCAGTTCGCGCACGAGAGCCACCTGCTGGAGCGCGGCCTGCGGAACTACTGGGGCTACAACTCCATCGGCTACTTCGCTCCGCACGCCGCGTACGCCGCCTCCGGCACCACCGGTGAGCAGGTCGGCGAGTTCAAGCGGATGGTGCGCGCGCTGCACGCGGCGGGCATCGAGGTCATCCTCGACGTGGTCTACAACCACACGGCGGAGGCGGGCGAGCTGGGCCCGACGCTCTCCCTCAAGGGCATCGACAACCACGGCTACTACCGCCTCCAGCCGGACGCCCGCCGTTACGCCGACTACACCGGCTGCGGCAACACCCTGCACGTGGTTCAGCCGCACGTGCTGCGCCTGATCACCGACTCGCTGCGGTACTGGGTGACGGAGATGGGCGTGGACGGCTTCCGCTTCGACCTGGCGGCGGCGCTGGCCCGCTCGATGCACGACGTCGACATGCTCTCCCCGTTCCTCGCCGTGATCGCCCAGGACCCGGTGCTGCGGCGGGTGAAGCTGATCGCCGAGCCGTGGGACGTGGGCTCGGGCGGCTACCAGGTGGGCGCGTTCCCGCCCCTGTGGACGGAGTGGAACGACCGCTACCGCAACACGGTCCGGGACTTCTGGCGGCACGCGCTGCCGGACGTGCGGGAGATGGGCTACCGCCTGTCGGGCTCCAGCGACCTGTACGCGTGGGGCGGGCGGCGCCCGTACGCCTCGGTCAACTTCGTCACCGCGCACGACGGCTTCACCCTGCGCGACCTGGTGTCGTACGAGCGCAAGCACAACGAGGCCAACGGCGAGGGCAACCGGGACGGCACGGACGACAACCGTTCCTGGAACTGCGGCGCGGAGGGCGGGACCGACGACGCGGAGGTGCGGGCGCTGCGGCGGCGCCAGCTGCGCAACCTGCTCACGACCCTGCTCCTGTCGACCGGGGTGCCGATGCTGGTCGCCGGCGACGAGTTCGGCCGCACGCAGGGCGGCAGCAACAACGCCTACTGCCAGGACAACGAGATCAGCTGGCTGGACTGGAGCCTGCTGGACGACCCGGAGTGGCGGCCCCTGTTCGAGCTGGCCTCCCGGCTGATCGCGCTGCGCCACGAGCACCCGGTGCTGCGCCGCCGGGCGTTCTTCTCCGGCCGGGCGCACTCCGCGGACGGCCTGCGCGACCTGGCCTGGTTCACCGCGCGGGGCACCGAGATGACGGAGCAGGACTGGTACGCGCCCGCCGCCACCCTCGGCATGTACCTCTCCGGGCGGGACATCCCGGGCCGCGACGAGCGGGGCGCGCCGTTCGCCGACGACAGCTTCCTGGCCGTTCTGCACGCCGGGGAGCGTCCCGCGTCCTTCGTCCTGCCGGCCGCGCCGTGGGCGGAGCGGTACGAGGTGGTCGTCGACACCGGCCGGGAGCAGCAGGGCGACGAGCCGGGCACCGGGTACCCGGCGGGGGCCGAGATCATGGTGCCGGGGCGCACGGTGCTGCTGCTGAAGGTGGGGTGAGGGGCCCCGGGCGTTGCGCCGTCCGTGCGGCCTCAGTCCTGCGGCCTCCAAGCCGCCACCAGTTCCAGCAGCCCCGGGAACCGGGCGTTCAGATCGTCGACGCGCACATGGCTGCGGCGCTCGAGCCCGTACTGACGCTGACGCGTGACGCCCGCCTCGCGCAGCGCCTTGAAGTGGTGCGTGAGCGAGGACTTGGGGCGGTCGAAGCCGAACCAGCCGCAGGTGTGGTCGAAGTTCTCCGATTCCAGGAGGAGCTTTCGGACGATCGTCAGTCGCAGCGGGTCGCTGAGCGCGCCGAGCACCGTCTCCAGACGTAGTTCGTCGACGGCCGGTTCCGGCAGCGGTTCGGGCAGGTCGGACGGCTCGGGGAGCGCCTTGAAGGGGGGCGCGGCGGCCGGGCTGGCGGGCATAGGCAACTCCTCATAACGCCATTCCTATATACGACTTCGATCGTACTGCATGCTAAGTTCGACTCGACTCGTACTGCTGACGTGGTGGCAGGCCAGATCGGGAGGAACCGTCATGTCCGAGACCCGGACCGCATCCGTATCCGCCGCCGAGGAGCGGCGCCGACCAGACACGGCGCAGGCCGTGGCGCGGCCCGTCGCGCCACTGCGGTGGGTGTGGCTCGCCGCCTGGCCGGTCACCGCCGTCTTCGTGCTCTCGAACGCGGCGACGCCGCTGTACGTGCTGTGGCAGCGCGACATCGGGTTCTCCAAGGGCACCCTGACCGTGGTGTTCGCCCTCTACATCGTCGGTCTCATCGGGTCGCTTCTCGTCTGCGGCGTGGTCTCCGACCGGCTCGGACGCAAGCCCGTCCTGCTGCCCGCCCTCGGGCTCGCGCTCGCGGCCTGCCTGATCTTCGCGACCGCCACCAGCGTGGCCTCGCTCATCGTGGCCCGGCTGTTCACCGGCATCGCGGTCGGCGCCGTCGTCTCGGCCGGGATGGCGGCGGTGACCGATGTCGCCGGGCCCGAGCGCAAGCGGATCGCCGCCCTGCTCGCCTCCTGCGCGATGGTCTTCGGCGCCGGGCTCGGCCCACTGCTCGCCGGAGTGCTCTCCGAGACGGCGCCCGCGCCGACCGTCACCGTCTTCGTCGTCGAGGCCGGGCTCCTGGCCACCGCGGTGCTCGCCGTGCTGCGCATGCCCCTGCGCCGTCCAGAAGTACGAGCCAAGGGCGCCTGGATCCGAGTGCCCGGCGTCCCCAACGGCAACGGCCGCCAGCTCGCCCTGGGCATCGCGGTCTTCGCGCCCGGCATCACCGCCACGTCCTTCGTGCTCTCGCTCGGCCCCTCGCTCCTGTCCGGACTGCTGGACACCACCAGCCGGATCGTCGCCGGCGCCATGGCGTTCGTGATGTTCCTCGCTGCGACCGGTGTGCAGTTCGCCGTGCAGCGGCTGAAGCGGCGCACCATCCTCACCGCCGACGCGGTCAGCACCACGCTGAGCATGATCACGCTCATCGTCGCCGTGCACACCTCCTCGGTGCCGGCCCTGATCGCCTCCGCGCTGCTGGCCGGCGCGGGTCAGGGCATGGGCCAGCTCGGCGGTCTGTCGCTGCTCAACTCGAGCGTCCCGCCGCAGCGCCTCGCCGAGGCCAACGCCGCGCTCAACGTGGGCGGTTACATCCCGGCGGGCATCCTGCCCGTCTCGGCCGGCTACCTCAGCGACGCGGTCGGCCTCACCGACGGCGCCACCGTCTTCGGCGCCGTGCTGCTGGGTCTCGCGGTCATCGGCGGCCTCGTGGTGCGGGCCACCCGGCGTCAGGTGACGAACCCCGCCTGAGGACCCGCGCCGACGGCACGGCGCGCGCTCGGGAGGCGGTGCACCACTGGACGGCGGTGTGCCCGCCCGCGCGCTGCTGCCCACGCCGCTCACCGCACCTTCGGCACGATCTTGAAACGTCGTCCGCCCACCGAGCCGGCGAGGCTGTGGCTGTGACCGGTCACCAGGGCGGCGCGCCCGAAGGCGCACCAGCCGATCGGCCCATGCCCCCGTACGACCCGGTACGACCCGAGTGCGCGCGGAAACTCGGTGGGCTCTGTCAGTGGTGAACCGTAGGCTCGCTGCTGATGCCCACGACACCCGCCCCCGCCCCGGACCACCCTGCCGAGAAGCGTTCCACCGTGCGCGCCCTGCTGCGGCTGTGGCCGTACGTGCGGCCGGTGCGGGCGCGGTTGGGGACCGCGGCGGTCATAGCGATCCTCGCCTCCTGTGTGGGCCTGGTGATCCCGCTCGTCCTGAAGTGGATGGTGGACGGGCCGGTGGCCGACCGCGACCCGGCCGGTGTGTGGCTCGGCGCGCTGTACCTGCTGCTCCTCGGGCTGGCGGAGGCGCTGCTGTTCGGGCTGCGGCGGTGGCTGGTGGCCCGGCCGCTGGCGGGGGTCGAGGCGGGGATGCGGGCGGATCTGTACCGGCACCTGCAACGGCTGCCGGTGGCCTTCCACGACCGGTGGGCCTCGGGGCAGTTGCTGTCGCGCGGGACGACGGACCTGATGCTGCTGCGCATGTTCCTCGCCTTCCCGCTGACGTTCCTGCTGGTCAACGGCGTGACGATCCTGGTCGGCGTCGGCATCATGCTGGTCCAGGACTGGACGCTGGGGCTGGTGATCCTCGGGCCCGCCATTCCCGTGATGATCACCTGCGGGATCTTCGAGAGGAAGTACTCCGAGGTGGCGCGGCGCGCGCAGGATCAGGTCGGGGACCTGACGACCGTGGTCGAGGAGAGCGTGCTCGGCGTCCGGATCATCAAGGGCTTCGGCCGGCACCGCAGCCAGGCCCGCGCCTTCCACGAGCTGTCGCACACGCTGCGCGGGACGGAGCTGCGCAAGGCGCGGCTGCTGGCGTCCATCTGGGCGGTCATCGTGACGCTGCCGGAGCTGGCGATCGGGGCGGCGCTGGTGGTGGGGGCGGTGCAGGTGGCGGACGGGTCGCTGTCGGCGGGGACGCTGGTGGCGTTCCTGTCGACGGCACTGGCGCTGCGGTGGCCGGTGGAGTCCATCGGCTTCCTGCTGGCGATGAGCCAGGAGGCGGCGGCGGCCACGGACCGGTACTTCGAGGTGATGGACGCGGAGGTCGAATCGCCGGGGAGTCCGCCGGCGTCGGCGCCGGAGGGCGGGGAGCGCGCCCCGGCGGTGCGGGCCGACGGGCTGAACTTCGAGGCGGTCACGTTCCGTTACCCCGACGCACCCCCCGACTCCCCGCCCCTCCTCGACCGCGTCGACCTCCACATCCGCCCCGGCGAGTCCTTGGCCCTGGTCGGCGCCACCGGCAGCGGCAAGACGACGCTCACCGCGCTCGTCCCCCGCCTCCACGAGGTCACCTCCGGACGGATCACGCTGGACGGCGAGGACATCACCGCCCTGCCGCGCGAGGAGCTGCGCGCCCTGGTCGCCGTCGCCTTCGAGGAGCCCACGCTCTTCTCGGCCAGCGTCGGCGAGAACGTACTGATGGGGGCCGGGGACGGCGCCGGAGACGAGGCGCTGGGCCGAGCCCTCGCCGTCGCACAGGCCGACTTCGCGCACGCGCTGCCCCAGGGCACCGGCACCCAGGTCGGCGAGCAGGGCCTCAGCCTGTCCGGCGGCCAGCGCCAGCGCCTCGCGCTCGCCCGGGCGGTCGTCGGCAGACCGAGGTTCCTCGTCCTGGACGACCCGCTGTCCGCGCTGGACGTGCACACGGAGGCCGCGGTGGAGGCCGCCCTGCGGCAGGTCCTCGCGGACACCACCGCCCTGATCGTGGCCCACCGCCCCTCCACCGTCCTGCTCGCCGACCGCGTCGCCCTGCTCTCGGGCGGCCGGATCGCCGCCGTCGGCACGCACCACGAACTGCTGCGCACCAACGCCGAGTACGCCCACCTGATGTCCGGGCTCGACGGGCACGAGGAGCCCGGAAAGGGGGACGGCCGATGACCGCGCCCACGGCCACCGCGCCGGACAGGGAACGGCCCGAGGACGAGCCGCCCGCCGAGAACCCGGCCCCCACGGCCGACGACGTCTTCGACCGGGACGTCCTGCCCAGCCCACCGGGCGCGACCGGCACCCTGCTGCGTTCCCTGCTGGCGCCGATGAGGGCCCGCGTCGCCCTCACCACCTTCCTCCTCCTGCTCCAGCAGGCGGCCGTGCAGGCGGGCCCGCTGCTGGTGGCGTACGCCATCGACCACGCCGTACCGGCGCTGCGGGACGACGACCACGGTCCGCTGATCGCGGTCGGCGCCGGTTACCTGCTCTGCTCGCTGGCCGCCGGCGGACTGCAGTACGCCTTCGTCGCGGCCGCCGCCCGGGTCAGCCAGGACGTGCTGCTGGACCTCAGGAGCCGGATCTTCCGGCACGCGCAGGCGCTGAGCGTCGACTTCCACGAGCGCTACACCTCGGGCCGGCTGATCTCCCGCTCCACCACGGATGTCGAGTCGCTGCGCGAACTGCTCGACGAGGGCCTTCAGGAACTGGTGACGGTCATCCTGTCCTTCGTCTACATCGCGGCGCTGCTGCTCTGGCTGGACCTGGGCCTCGGCGGCGTCGCGGTGGCGTCGTTCGTGCCGCTGTACGCGCTGGTGCGGCTGTACCAGCGGCGCGCGGGGCGGGTGTACCGGCAGCGGTCCACGGCGATCGCGACGGTGATCGTGAAGTTCGTGGAGACGATGAACGGCATCCGCCCGGTGCGCGCCTTCCGCCGCGAGGCGGCCAACGACGCCGACTTCGCCGTCCTCAACCGGCGCCACGAGCGGTCCAACGGCGACGCGCTGCTGGAGATGGCCCGTTACGTCGTCGGCTCGCGGCTGGTCGCCAACACGGCCGTGGCCGGGATCGTGCTGTGGGGCGCCTACCGGGTCGCGGACGGCACGCTGGCGCTCGGCGTGCTGGCGGCGGCGGTGCTGTACCTGCGCCGGCTGTACGACCCGATCGACCGGCTCGGCATGTTCCTGAACTCCTACCAGTCGGCGGCGGCCTCCCTGGAGAAGATCGCCGGACTGCTGGCCCAGACGCCGTCCGTGCCGGAGCCGAACGCGCCGAAGGAGCTGCCGCCCCTGGAGTCGGAGCTCCCCGGACGCGAGGTCGTCTTCGACGCCGTCCGCTTCGCCTACCGCACCGGCGGCGAGGTGCTCCCCCGCTTCAGCCTCACCGTCCCGGCCGGGCAGACGGTCGCCGTCGTCGGCTCGACCGGCGCGGGCAAGTCGACGCTGGCCAAGCTGCTTGCCCGGTTCTACGACCCTTCCGACGGGCGCGTCCTGCTGGACGGCGCCGACCTGCGCGACCTGCCCGTGCCGGAACTGCGGCGCGGGGTGGTGATGGTGACGCAGGAAGCCTTCCTGTTCTCCGGGACCGTCGCCGACAACATCGCCATCGGCCGTCCGGAGGCGACGCGGGAGGAGATCGAGCGGGCCGCGAAGGCGATCGGCGCCCACGACTTCATCGCCGCGCTGCCCGACGGCTACGACACCGACGTACGCAAGCGGGGCGGCCGGATCTCCGCCGGTCAGCGGCAACTGGTCGCTTTCGCAAGGGCGTTGCTGGCGGACCCGGCGGTGCTGATCCTGGACGAGGCGACCAGCTCGCTGGACATCCCCGGTGAGCGGGCCGTGCAGCGGGCCATGACGACGGTGCTGAAGGGCCGTACGGCGGTGGTGATCGCGCACCGGCTGTCCACCGTGGAGATCGCCGACCGGGTGCTGGTGATGGAGCACGGCCGGATCGTGGAGGACGGCACGCCGGACGAGCTGATCGCCGGTACGGGCCGGTTCGCGGACCTGCACCGGGCGTGGCGGGACAGTCTCGCGTGAGGGCGCGCCTTCGGGGAGAAGAACGGTGATCGACGCGTACGAGGATCCGGGCACACCGGACCGCAGGGGCGGCTGGCGGTACCTGGCGTGGCTGGTGCGACGGCAGTGGCCGCGCTGTCTGGCGGGGGCGGTGCTGGCCAGCGTGTGGATGGTGCTGCTGGCGGCGACGCCGTATCTGATGGCGCGGGCGATCGACCACGGTCTGACGCCCGGCGACCTGGGCGCGCTGGCGGGCTGGACGGGTGCGCTGGTCGCCGCCGGGGCGTTCAACGCCTGGCTGGGCACCATGCGGCACCGCACGATGACGCGGGTGCGGATGGACGCCAACTTCCGCACGGTCAAGGTGGTCGTCGGGCACGCCGCGCGGCTCGGTGCGGCGCTGCGCCGGCAGGTGGGGGCGGGAGAGGTCGTCACCATCGGAGTGGGGGACGTGCAGACCATCAGCACCTCTCTGACGGCCGTGGGTCCCGGTGTCGGAGCGGTCGTCGCCTACGCGGCCGTCGGCGGACTGCTGCTGTCGGTGTCGACGCGGCTGGCCCTGGTGGTGCTGATCGGGGTGCCGCTGCTCGGCGTGGTGCTCGGGCCGCTCATGGGCCGGTTGCAGGGCAGGGAGACCGAGTACCGGGAGCGGCAGTCCGTGCTGACCGCGCGGATCGGCGACCTCGCGGGCGGACTGCGGGTGCTGAACGGCCTGGGCGGCAAGGGCCTGGTCGCGGACGCGTTCCGCCGGGACTCGGGGCGGCTGCGCGAGCAGGGCTACCGGGTCGGCGCGGTGACCAGCTGGATCCAGGCCCTCGGGGTGGGCCTGCCGATGCTGTTCCTGGCGCTGGTGACCTGGCTGGGCGCCCGGCTGGCCGTGCAGGGGCACATCAGCGTCGGCGAGCTGGTGTCGGTGTACGGGTACGTGGTGGCGCTGGGGTGGCCGGTGGCCTTCCTGATCGAGATGGGCCACCAGCTCAGCCGGGGCGTGGTGGCCGCCCGCCGGGTGGTGGCGTTCCTGCGCCTGGAGCCCGAGCCGGACACCGGCACGCGTGACGCCCCCGCCGAACCGTCGGTGCTGTACGACCCGGATTCGGGAGTACGGGTCCTCCCCGGCCACCTGACCGCCCTGGCCACCGCCCGCCCGCCGGACGCCGCCGAGCTGATCGACCGCCTGGGTCGCTACGCGCCGTCGGAGGTGACCTGGGGAGACATCCCGCTGTCCGAGGTACCGCTCGCCCAGGTCCGGTCCCGCATCCTGGTCGCGGAGGCGGAAGCCGACCTCTTCGCGGGCACCCTGCACGAAGTAATAGGCGCTCAGGAGACGCTGCCAAGGGGCGCGGGGAACTGCGCGACCAGCCACAACGCACCCGCAGACGCCAAACAACCACTCGGGGCAGACGATTCGGCGCACCTCACGTCGGCCATCCACACAGCCGCCGCCGAAGACATACTCCAGTCCCTCCCCGACGGCCTGAAAACCCAGGTCGCGGCCCAAGCCCGCGACCTGTCCGGCGGTCAACGCCAACGCGTCCGCCTCGCCCGAGCCCTGCTCGCCGACCCCGAGATCCTGCTCGCCGTGGAACCGACCTCCGCCCTGGACGCCCACACGGAGGCCACCGTCGCGCACCGCCTGCGGGACGCCCGCGCGGGCCGTACGACCGTGGTGGCCTGCACCTCCCCCCTCCTGCTCGACCGGGCGGACGTGGTGCACCACCTGGTCGACGGCAAGGTCGTCGCCACCGGCACGCACCGCGAACTCCTCGCCACCGAGCCGGGATACCGCGCACTGGTCTCCAGGGAAGACAGCGAAGACGACGAGGTGCTCCCATGACGTCCGAAGGTCAACTCCCCGTCGCCGGGCGCACCGACGTCCGCCGCTCGGCGGTCGGCCTGATCCGCGCCGACCGTCGGTCCTTCGCCGTCGTCCTCGGCCTCAACGCACTGGCCGCGCTCGCCGGGCTCGCGGGCCCGTGGCTGCTGGGCCGGATCGTCGACGAGGTGTGCGCCGGGGGCGGCGTCGGTGCCGTGGACCGGATGGCGCTCGCCATCCTGCTGTGCTCCCTCGCCCAGCTGCTGCTGGCCCGCTGGGCGCGGTACGTGGGCCACCGTTTCGGTGAGCGGACCCTCGCGCGGGTGCGGGAGCGGTTCGTGGACCGCGCGCTCGCCCTGCCGGCCTCGGTCGTGGAGCGGGCCGGCACCGGCGACCTGACGACGCGCGGCACCGCCGACGTGACCACGGTCGGCACTACGCTGCGCGACGCCGGGCCCGAGCTGCTGATCAACTCCGTGCAGGCGCTGTTCCTGGCCGCCGCCGTGTTCGTGCTCGACCCGCTGCTCGGTCTGGTCGGCGTGCTGGGGCTGACGCCGGTCTGGTTCGCGCTGCGCTGGTACCTGCGCCGGGCGCGGGCCGGCTATCTCGCCGAGGGCGCGGCGAACTCGGAGGTCGCCGAGAGCCTGACGGCCACGGTGGCCGGAGCCCGCACCGTCGAGGCGCTGCGGCTGACCGAGCGCCGGGTCGCGTCGAACCGCCGCGCGCTGGAGGAGTCTCGGCGCACCCGCTTCCACACGCTGTTCCTGCGCAGCGTCTTCTTCCCGGCGGTGGAGATCTCGTACGTCGTCCCCGTGGCGGGCGTGCTGCTGATCGGTGGTGTCCTGCACACGCACGGGTCGGTGAGCCTCGGCGCGGTGGTGTCGTGCGCCGTGTACCTCCAGCAGCTCGCCGGGCCGCTCGACGAGGTGCTGATGCGGGTCGAGCAGCTCCAGGCGGGCGGGGCGTCCTTCGCCCGGGTGGAGGGGCTGGCGCGGGCTCCGCGGGCGGTGACGGACGACTCGCCGGTCCCGGCGGACGACCGGATCGACGTGACCGGTGTGCGGTACGCCTACGACCGGGGCGGCGAGGTGCTGCGCGGGGTGGACCTGACCGTGCGGCCGGGTGAACGGCTGGCGGTGGTGGGGCCGTCCGGGGCGGGCAAGACCACGCTGAGCCGGCTGCTGGCGGGCGTGGACGCGCCGACCGAGGGCTCGGTGACGGTGGGCGGGGTGCCGGTGGGCGCCCTGGGGCCGGAGCGGCTGCGCCGTCAGGTCGTGCTGGTCACCCAGGAGCACCACGTCTTCCTCGGCACGGTCCGGGACAATCTCCTCATCGCCGAACCGGCGGCCACCGACCCTCAGTTGTGGTCGGCGCTGGCGGCGGTCGGCGCCGACACGTGGGTGCGGGAACTGCCCGACGGCCTCGGCGCCGAGCTGGGCACCGGCGGTCACCGCACGGACGGCTCGCAGGCCCAGCAGCTCGCCCTGGCCCGGGTGGTGCTGGCCGACCCGCACACACTGATCCTGGACGAGGCCACCGCCCTGCTGGACCCGACCACGGCCCGGCACACCGAGCGCGCCCTGGCCGCCGTACTGGAGGGCCGCACGGTCATCGCCATCGCGCACCGCCTGCACACCGCGCACGACGCCGACCGGGTGGCGGTGATGGAGGACGGCCGGCTCACCGAACTGGGCACGCACGACGAGCTGGTGGCGGCGCGGGGCGCGTACGCGGCGCTGTGGAACTCCTGGCACGGGGAGCCGTCCCAGCCGTCCCCGGAGCCCGTTACTGACTGAGCGGGCAGTCAATACCGCACGCGGGCAACCCTTCCGTATATCGAACATGAACGCCCGGACAACGAACGATTTCCGGCCAACTTTCTGACGCGCCCCTGACAGAAGCACCGCTCGCCTGCCACTCTTCCCACGGCCGTTCCACAGCGCCCCCACAGCTTTCCCGACGGCGCTGCGCGGCGGCCAGCTCCTAGCACGTGGTTTCTGCGTACCGAACCAGCACCGCCCGGCCGGCCCACCCGCCGACCGGTCTCCCCACCGGCCGCGCGATCCGCGGCCACGCAGAAGGAGTCAGTGTTGAGCAGCAGTTCTCCCCACAGACGCACCTCCCACACCGCGTCCCCGCGCGCCACCCGCCGTCGCACCGCCGCCGCCGTCGCGCTGGCCGGTGTCGCCGCGCTGATCGCCACCGCGGTCCAGTCCGGAGCCGCCACCGCGGCGCCCGCCCAGGCGCCCGCCCCGGGTGCCGAATCGGTCAAGCTCAGCCCCGCCCAGCGCGCCGAGCTGATACGCGACGCCAACGCCACCAAGGCCGCGACCGCCGACGACCTCGGCCTGGGCGCCAAGGAGAAGCTGGTCGTCCGCGACGTCGTCAAGGACCGCGACGGCACCGTGCACACCCGCTACGAGCGCACCTACGACGGACTCCCCGTCCTCGGCGGCGACCTCGTCGTCACCAGCGACGCCGGGAAGACCGAGCGGGTCGTGAAGGCCACCCCGAAGGCCATCAAGCCGGCCACCGTGACGCCGAAGATATCCTCCGCGAAGGCTGAGACGCAGGCCGTGTCCGCCGCGAAGGCCGCCGGAGCGAAGGCACCGGACGCCGACCGCGCGCCGCGCAAGGTGATCTGGGCGGCGAACGGCACCCCGGTCCTGGCGTACGAGACGGTCGTGGGCGGCCTCCAGGAGGACGGCACCCCGAACGAGCTGCACGTCGTCACCGACGCGGCCACCGGCGCCAAGCTCTACGAGTACCAGGCGATCCACAACGGCACCGGCAACACCCTGTACAGCGGCACGGTGACGCTGGGCACCGCGCAGTCCGGGTCGTCGTACACGCTGACCGACACGAACCGCGGCAACCACAAGACGTACGACCTCAACGGCCGTACCTCCGGCACCGGCACGCTCTTCTCCGGCCCCGACGACGTGTGGGGCAACGGCAGCGCGTCCAACGCCGAGACCGCCGCCGCCGACGCCCACTACGGGGCCGCGCTGACCTGGGACTACTACAAGAACGTCCAGGGCCGCTCCGGCATCCGCGGCGACGGGGTGGGCGCCTACTCCCGCGTCCACTACGGCAACAACTACGTCAACGCCTTCTGGTCGGACTCCTGCTTCTGCATGACGTACGGCGACGGCTCCGGCAACGCCAACCCGCTGACGTCCATCGACGTCGCCGCGCACGAGATGACGCACGGCGTCACCTCCAACACCGCGGGCCTGATCTACAGCGGCGAGTCCGGCGGGCTCAACGAGGCGACCAGCGACATCTTCGGCGCGGCCGTCGAGTTCCACGCGAACAACTCCTCCGACGTCGGTGACTACCTCATCGGCGAGGAGATCGACATCAACGGCGACGGCACCCCGCTGCGCTACATGGACGAGCCCAGCAAGGACGGCGCGTCCAAGGACTACTGGTACTCGGGGATCGGCAACGTCGACGTCCACTACTCGTCCGGCCCGGCCAACCACTTCTTCTACCTGCTGAGCGAGGGCAGCGGCACCAAGACCATCAACGGTGTCACCTACGACTCGCCCACCTCGGACGGCCTTCCGGTCACCGGCATCGGCCGCGACAAGGCCGCCAAGATCTGGTTCCGCGCGCTGACCACGAAGTTCACGTCGACCACCAACTACGCGGGCGCCCGCACCGGCACCCTCGCGGCGGCCGGTGAGCTGTACGGCACCGACAGCGCCGAGTACACGGCGGTGCAGCACGCGTGGGCGGGCATCAACGTCGGCGAGCGCCCCGGTGACGGCGGTGGCGGCGACGGCACGACCTTCGAGAGCGGCGCCAACGTGAACATCCCGGACTACGGGTCGGCGGTGACCTCCTCGGTCACGGTCTCGGGGCGGGCGGGCAACGCGCCGAGCAACCTGAAGGTGGGCGTGGACATCGTGCACAGCTGGCGCGGTGACCTGCGGATCGACCTGGTGGCGCCCGACGGGACGACGTACCTGCTGAAGCGCAGCGGCTACGACCCGGCGGAGGACGTGCACGAGACCTACACGGTCGACGCCTCCTCCGAGGCGGCCAACGGCACCTGGAAGCTGCGCGTCCAGGACCAGGGCCGGCAGGACACCGGGTACATCGACTCCTGGCGGCTGACCTTCCCGTAGGCCCCTCGCGGCCCCACGGTGTGACGGGCGGCACCCGGAACCAGCGGTTCCCGGGTGCCGCCCTACCCTTGGTGCCCATGTCCTTCACGTACGACGACGTCGGCGCCACCCGCGAGCAGGACGCCTGCCCGCCCGGCTTCCGCCCCATGCACGTACGCACCCGCCTCGGGGAGGGCGAACCGGTGTTCCGGCGCGCGGCCGAGGCCGTGCTCACCTGGGAGATGCACCGGGAGATGGGCGTCGGCATCGACGCGAGCGCGGAACGCGCCGCGCCCGGCGTCGACGTCACCGTCACCCTCGCCGGGATGATCAAGGCGCCCTGCCGGGTGGTGTGGACGCTGGAGGAGCACCGCCGGGCCGGCTGGGCCTACGGCACGCTGCCCGGCCACCCGGAGTCCGGCGAGGAGGCCTTCGTGGTCGACCGGACGGGAGACGGCACGGTCTGGCTGACCGTGCGCGCCTTCAGCCGCCCCGCCAAGTGGTACGCCAAGGCCGGCGGTCCCGCCGCCCGCGCCTTCCAGCACGCGTACGCCCGCCGCTGCGGCACCGTCCTGCGGCGGCTGAGCGGGGGCGACGAGGAGGAGTGACCCCGACGGGAGCGCCTTCCCCGGCAGGAGGGGTCCTCCGTCGCCGCCCCGGGCGCGCTCACCGCATCAGCAGCCCCGCCGCCTGGGCCAGGTCGTCCGACGGCATCGCGACCAGCCCCGCCTCCGCGCCGGACGCCAGCAGCCGGTGCGCGGGCAGGATGCGGACCGTGTAGCCGAAGGGGCCGGTGCGGTCCAGGGCGAGCGGGCCCTCGTACAGCCAGCGGCCCTCCAGATCGGGGCCGCCCACCGGCTTCAGCGGCACGGTGGCCGCGTCGGTGATCCGGTCCTCGGTGTCGACCCGGCCGGAGACCGCCTGCACCTCCACGTCGTCCGGCGCGAGTTCCCCGAGGTTCACCCGCACCCGCAGTCCGAGCGTCGTGCCGAGTTCGGCGCTGGCGGTGGCGGCGGACGTCTCCACGTGGTCGACGCTCACGCCGGGCCAGGCGGTGCGCACCCGGGCCTTCCACTCGGCCAGCGTCCGCGCGGCGTCCGGGTCCATCGCGCGGTGCGCCTCGGCCGCCGGGGTGTAGAGCCGCTCCACGTACTCGCGGACCATGCGGCCGGCCAGCACCTTCGGCCCCAGCAGGCTCAGCGTCCGGCGGACCATCTCGATCCACCGGTCGGGCAGCCCGCTCGCGCCCCGCTCGTAGAAGCGCGGCGTGATCCGCTGCTCCAGCAGGTCGTAGAGGGCGTCGGCCTCTATGGCGTCGCGCCGGTCGGGGTCGGTCCCGGAGCCGTCGGCGGTGGGGATCGCCCAGCCGAAGTCCGGCTGGTACCACTCGTCCCACCAGCCGTCCAGCACCGAAAGGTTCAGGCAGCCGTTGAGCGCCGCCTTCATGCCGGAGGTGCCGCACGCCTCCAGGGGGCGCAGGGGGTTGTTCAGCCAGATGTCGCAGCCCGGGTAGAGCTTCTGCGCCATCGCCATGCCGTAGTCCGGCAGGAACACGATCCGGTGCCGCACCCGCGGGTCGTCCGCGAACCGCACCAGCTCCTGCACCAGCCGCTTGCCGCCGTCGTCCGCCGGGTGCGCCTTGCCCGCGACGACGATCTGGATCGGCCGCTCGGAGTGCAGCAGCAGGTCCATCAGCCGGTCGCGGTCGCGCAGCATCAGCGTCAGGCGCTTGTACGACGGGACGCGGCGCGCGAAGCCGATGGTGAGCACGTCGGGGTCGAGGACGTCGTCGATCCAGCCCAGCTCGGCGGTCCCGGCGCCGCGCTGCCGCCAGGAGACGCGCAGCCGTTCCCGTACCTCCTCGACGAGCTGTTCGCGCAGGGTGCGGCGCAGCTCCCAGATGTCCTGGTCGGGGATGTCGGCGACCGAGTCCCAGCGGTCCGAGCCGCCGACGGTCAGCGCGTCCTCGGCCCGCTGCACACCGATCTGCCGGGCGCCGAGCCGGAACACCTCGGGGGCGACCCAGGTCGGGGCGTGCACGCCGTTGGTCACGGAGGTGATCGGCACCTCGTCGGCGTCGAAGCCGGGCCACAGTCCGGAGAACATCTCCCGGCTGACCCCGCCGTGCAGCAGGGAGACGCCGTTGGCGCGCTGGGCCAGGCGCAGGCCCATCACGGCCATGTTGAACAGGTTGGGCTCGCCGCCGGGGTAGGTCTCCATGCCGAGCCTCAGGACGCGGTCGACGTCGATGCGCGGGAGTTCGGCGTCGGGGCCGAAGTGGCGGGCGACCAGCTCGCGGTCGAAGCGGTCGATGCCGGCCGGGACCGGGGTGTGGGTGGTGAAGACGGTCCCGGCCCGGACCGCCTCCAGTGCGGAAGTGAACTCCAGCCCCTCGTCGCAGAGTTCGGCGATGCGTTCCAGCCCGAGGAAGCCCGCGTGGCCCTCGTTGGTGTGGAACACCTCCGGCGCCGCGTGGCCGGTGAGCCGGCAGTACGTGCGCACCGCCCGGACACCTCCTATACCGAGCAGCATCTCCTGGAGCAGCCGGTGCTCGCTGCCGCCGCCGTAGAGCCGGTCGGTGACGCCGCGTTCGCCGAGGTCGTTCTCCTCGACGTCCGAGTCCAGCAGGAGCAGCGGCACCCGGCCGACCTGGGCCAGCCAGATCCGGGCGCGCAGCTCCCGGCCGCCGGGCAGGGCCAGGGCGATGTGGGCGGGGGTGCCGTCGGGCTCCTCCAGGAGGGCCAGGGGCAGCTCGTGGGGGTCGAGGACGGGGTAGTGCTCCTGCTGCCAGCCGTCCCGGGAGAGGGACTGGCGGAAGTAGCCGTGCCGGTAGAGCAGCCCGACGCCGACGAGCGGCACGCCCAGGTCGCTGGCCGCCTTGAGGTGGTCGCCGGCCAGGATGCCGAGCCCGCCGGAGTACTGGGGCAGGGCGGCGGTGATGCCGAACTCGGGCGAGAAGTAGGCGACGGCGGCGGGCAGTCGGCCGGACTGGGCCTGGTACCAGCGGTCGCCGGTCATGTAGTGGTCGAGGTCGTCGGCCACCGCGGTGAGCCGGCGCAGGAAGCGCCGGTCCCCGGCCAGCTCCGCGAGTCGGGCGGGCGGCACGGTGCCGAGCAGCCGTACGGGGTCGCGGCCGGACGCGGCCCAGCACTCTGGGTCGACGGACTGGAAGAGGTCGCGGGTCTCCGGATGCCAGGACCAGCGCAGATTGCGGGCCAGATCACTGAGCGGCCGGAGGGAGTCGGGGAGTACGGGACGGACGGTCAGTCGACGGATCGCCTTCACCCCCACGACGTTACCGGCGTGATGTGTCCCCCGCTGGGGGCTTCGCCCGAAGATCTCCGATTCGGCCTGAACGGCGTCGTGTCCGGTCGCCGGACGGGCTAATAACCACCGGCGTGTCGATCTCCCGTCGGGGAAGTCGTTCGGTCAGGACCGTCGCGTGTGTCGACATACGCGTGAGTAGTCATCAAAGTGCCGGATTGCCCACCCGAAGAGTGTGGGAAGGCTCCTGCGGTACGCCCCACACGCACCGCCGCAGGACCCACCTCCCCAGAGTCATCCGCCCACCCACGTTGACGCGGACAGGAGCGGTCATGCCCGCCACGCACCACTCGTCAGCACCCCCCGGAACGACCCCCGGCGCACGCCCCGAAGCGCCGGGCGGAGCCTCACGCGACACCCCACCCGCAGCGCCGTCCGCGGACGGCACCACCGTCGTCGGACGCATCCCCGTCCTGGACGTCCGCCCGATGGTCCGTCAGGGACGCAGGCCCGCGAAGGCCGTGACCGGCGAGTCGTTCCAGGTCTCGGCCACCGTGTTCCGCGAGGGGCACGACGCGGTCGCCGCCAACGTCGTACTGCGGGACCCCGAGGGCCGGCCGGGCCCCTGGACCCCGATGCGCGAACTGGCCCCGGGCACCGACCGCTGGGGGGCCACCGTCACCGCCGGCCACCTCGGACTCTGGACGTACGCCGTGGAGGCGTGGGGCGACCCGGTCACCACCTGGCGGCACCACGCGCGGATCAAGATCCCGGCGGGGATGGACACCGGCCTGGTCCTGGAGGAGGGCGCCCGGCTGTACGAGCGGGCCGCCGCGGAGGTGCCCGGCGGCGCGGACCGGCGCGCACTACTGGCCGCCGTCGACGCGCTGAGGGACGAGAACCGCCCCGCCGCGTCCCGGTTGGCGGCGGCGTTGACGCCGGAGGTGGACGCGGTGCTGGCCCGGCACCCGCTGCGGGAACTGGTCACCACCTCCGACCCGCTGCCCCTGCTC